>JAAYSB010000058.1 GCA_012518475.1 Intrasporangiaceae bacterium
GAGGACCTCGAGGCCCTCTTCGCCACCATCCTCGACACGGTCCCGGCGCCGACCTATCACCCCGGGGCCCCCCTCCAGGCGCACGTCACCAACCTCGATGCGTCGAACTTCCTCGGGCGACTCGCACTCCTGCGCGTCCACAACGGGGAGATCCGCAAGGGTCAGCAGGTCGCGTGGTGCCGCCACGACGGCTCAATCGAGAAGGTCAAGGTCACCGAGCTGCTCATGACCGAGGCGCTCGAGCGCAAGCCGGCGGAGTCCGCCGGCCCCGGGGACATCATCGCCGTCGCAGGTATCCCCGAGATCATGATCGGCGAGACCCTCGCCGACCCCAACGACCCGCGCCCGCTGCCGGTCATCGCCATCGACGAGCCGGCCATCTCGATGACCATCGGCACGAACACCTCGCCGATGGCGGGCCGCGTCAAGGGAGCCAAGGTCACCGCACGACTCGTCAAGGACCGCCTCGATCGCGAGCTCGTCGGCAACGTCTCCATGCGCGTCCTGCCGACCGAGCGACCGGATGCGTGGGAGGTCCAGGGCCGCGGTGAGCTCGCTCTCGCGATCCTCGTCGAGCAGATGCGACGCGAGGGCTACGAGCTGACAGTCGGCAAGCCCCAGGTCGTGATCAAGACGATCGACGGCGCCGTCCACGAGCCCGTCGAGCGGCTCACGATCGACACCCCGGAGGAGTATCTCGGGGCGATCACCCAGCTCCTCGCGGCTCGCAAGGGCCGGATGGAGCAGATGACGAACCATGGCACCGGCTGGGTGCGGATGGAGTTCCTCGTGCCCTCGCGCGGACTCATCGGTTTCCGCACCCAGTTCCTCACCGACACCCGCGGGACCGGCATCGCCCACCACGTCTTCGAGGGCTACGAGCCCTGGGCCGGGGAGATCACCACGCGGGTCAGCGGGTCGCTGGTCGCCGACCGGGCGGGTGCCGCGACGACCTATGCGATGTTCAACCTCCAGGAGCGCGGTGTCCTCTTCATCCCGCCGACGACCGAGGTCTACGAGGGGATGATCGTCGGGGAGAACTCCCGCGCGGAGGACATGGATGTCAACATCACCAAGGAGAAGAAGCTGACGAACGTGCGCTCCTCCACGGCTGATGTTCTGGAACGCCTCGCACCTCCGCGGACCTTGAGCCTGGAGCAGTCTCTGGAGTTCTGCCGCGAGGACGAGTGCTGTGAGGTCACCCCTGAGGCGGTCCGCATCCGCAAGGTCGAGCTCGACCAGACCGTTCGCGCCCGCAGCGCCGCCCGCGCCCGCCGTCAGTGAAGAACAGACCCGACCACCGAACCTGAGATACGAAGACCAGACGTCGACCTACCCGGATATCCACACCGACCCACCGCACCTATGCCCCAGACCCGCCCCCAGCCTCGTCGACCCCGTGCTCTTGCTGCGCTCTGCGCCGTTATCGCCCTGACCGCGGGACTGTCGGCGTGCGACATCCCGGGGGTCGGGAGCGGTGAGGCGACGACGGAGATCGTTCAGACCCACCCAGGTGGTGTGCTCACTACCATGGCCCTGGGCCCGGTGGAGACCTGGGACCCGCAGCGCATCTCGGCGCGCACGGATGCAGCGTTCGCGGGGCGGGTGTTCGCCCGGACCCTCACGGCCTACCAGCACGGCTCGGACGACCAGAGTCAGGTGACCTTGACCGGGGATCTCGCGGTCGATACCGGCGCCGCTGACCGGACCCTGCGGGTCTGGACCTTCACGATCCGCGACGGAGTGAAGTGGCAGGACGGCTCACCCCTGACCTGTGCCGACGTCAAGTACGGCATCTCGCGCTCGTTCGCGACCGAGACGATCACCGGCGGGCCGAACTATGCCTACGCCTATCTCGATGTCCCGAAGAGCCCGGAGGGCGAGAGCATCTATCGCGGTCCGTATGCCGAGGGCGCCGAGGCCGATGCCGGTCAGCGCGCCTTCGACCGAGCGGTCTCCTGCGATGGTGCCGAGCTGACCATCCGGCTCTCGGAGGAGGTCGCCGACTTCCCGGGGATGGTGAGCACACTCGGCTTCTCGGCCTACAAGGAGTCCGAGGACCGGGGTGCCGCGAGCCGCTACGCCGTGTTCAGCGCGGGTCCGTACACACTCGCCGCACCGTGGAACCCCGATCGCGGCGGGACCTTCGTCCGCAACCCGCACTGGACGTCCGCCAGCGACCCGGTACGGCTCGCGCTGCCGGACGAGATCGTCTACCGCGAGGGGATGGAGCCCCAGCTCGTCGCCCAGCGGATCATGGCCGATGACACAGGCTCGGAGGCCGCCGTCGCCCTCGACACCGCACCCCCGGTCATCCAGGAGCAGATCGCCGCCGCCGCGGCAGTGCGGGAACGGGCGGTCAACCCCGTCAACGGGATCGTCGACTACCTCGTCCCGAACTTCCGTAGTCCGGTGATGGCCGACGCCCAGGTCAGGGCTGCGTTCGCGCTGGCCACGGACCGCTCCGCGTACCTGGAGGCCCTCGGCGGGCCCACTGCGGCCGAGCCGAGCATCTCGATCCTTTCGCATGGGCTGCGGGCGGCTCTTCCCGAACCCGTCGAGGACGTCGTTCCCACCGGCACGGTGTCCCCGGAGGATCCCGGCACGACTGGTGTCCCCACCGGCGAGACGACTGCTCAGGCGCCTTCTGCAGGGGCGACTGAAGACGCGGCAGCACCCACGTCGCAGGATCCGGCGACACCGGGCACGAGCACGGAGGGAGCCACGAATGCGACCTCCGGCACGGACAACGGCGCTGACGGGAGCACCGACGCCGCCACCGATCCGACGGACACCCCCGACGCAGCGGCGGAACGGGCCGCAGCACTTCTCGCGGAGGCGGCTGAGCGTCTCCAGCTGTCGACGCCAGTGCCGGTCCGCGTCGCCTACCGGAGCTCACCGACGATGGACGACGCACTGACTGCTCTTCGGACCGGATGGGAGGAAGCCGGGTTCGAGGTCGAGCTGGCGCCGATCACCGAGGCCTACTTCACCTCGATCTCCGCCCCCGATGCTGCGGAGAGCGTCGACGTGTTCTGGTCGAACTGGGCCTCGGACTGGAACTCGGCCTCAACGGTGCTGCCCCCGCTCTTCGATGCCGAGCTCAACATCAGCGACGGGGGCTCCGGACGCAACTACGGCTACTTCGAGGACGCCGACGTCGACGCCGCGATGCGTTCCGCCATGCTGATCGCCGACGATGACGACCGCGATCAGGCCTGGCTCGCCATCGACGCCACCCTGCGGTCCCGCGGCGCCTACATCGCCCTGGTCGAGCGGAAGTCCATGCATGTGGCGGGCCCGTCGATCATCAACCTCACCGATCATGCGGCCCTGGGTGGCGTCCCGGACCTGGCAGTCATCGGGGTGGAGAAGTGAGCAGGCGCGTGGTCGACATCGGCGCCTTCAAGAGGGTGGCGGCCCGCTATGCGACGGGCGTCGTCGTGGTCTCGACAAGGGCCGGGACGCACGACCACGCCATGACGGCGAACTCGTTCACGACCGTGTCGCTGGACCCACCCCTCGTGCTGTTCTGCGTCGAGCGGGACGCCCGGTTCCACGATGCCGTCGTCGACTCAGGATCCTTCGGAGTCAGCATCCTCGCCGCCGAGCACCGACGCGTCGCCACCTGGCTCTCCACACCGGGGCGGCCGCTCATCGGCCAGCTCGACACCGTGCCCCATGAACGCGGCCCGGGAGGTTCGGTCCTGATCAGCGGAGCCCTGGGACATCTCGAGGCCGACGTGACCGCCATGCACCACGCGGGTGACCACAGCATCGTCGTCGGCGCGGTCACCCATCTCGACGCTCCGGACGAGCCGACAGCGGCACTTCTCTATGTCCGGAGTAGGTACGACACACACCCTGGCGCATACTAGGGTCCCACCGAAGCCACCCGACCGCGACCTGGAAGCCATATGCAGCACTCTGACATCGAGACCGAGACGACCTGGGACGACCCCGATGTCGAGGGGAAGCCGAGCCGGCGCCGTCGTGGCTGGCTCTGGGGCTTCGTCGCCACCCTCGCGGTCCTGGCCCTCGCCTATGTCGGCGGCGCCTACTACCTGAGCACCAAGGTGCCGACGAATGCCGTCGTCGGGGGGGTCGACGTCGGCGGAACCACGCCCGAGGAGGCGGCACGGCGCGTCGAGAGTCAGGTGGCCATCATCGAGTCCGAGCCGGTCGCGGTCACTCTGGCCGACACGGGGTTCGACCTGGAGCCGGACCGTGCCGGCCTGCGGATCGATACGGACGCCACGCTTGCTGGAATCACCCGGTTCACGCTGGACCCCCGTGCTCTGTACGACCACGTGTCCGGCAGCTTCGAGCGGGACTTCGTCCTCGACGTCGACGAGGAGGCCGTGGGCAAGGCGGTCGCGGCCGGTGCGGAGTCGATCCACAAGGAAGCCGTCGAGGGAACGGTCGAGTTCGTCGACGGTGCCCTGGCCATGGTGCAGCCCGAGGAGGGCCTCGCCCTCGATGTCGAGGAGACGACCGAGCGGGTCATCGACGCCTGGCCGTTCAACACCGAGGTCGAGGGCGCCGGTGGTCCGGTCGAGCCGCAGACTCCAGCGACGGTATTCGACGCCTTCGCACGTGACTTCGCCGACAAGGCCCTCGCCGGTCCGCTGACTGTCCAGGTGGGGGAGCAGGCTTTCGAGATCCCGACGGAACGGTTCGTGCCGCTCCTGTCCGCGACGGTCGGCGAGGGCACGATCACGCCGGCGATCGACGCCGAGGCACTTGCCCCGCTCGTCGAGGAGCTGGGTGCAGAGGCAGGGGTTCTGCGCGAGGCGCGCGATGCCCGGGTCCGGTTCGAGGGCACCGAGGCATCGGTCGAGCCGTCGCAGACGGGGGTGGACGTGAGTGTCGAGGGTCAGGAGGAGGCTGTGCTTGCGGCGCTGGCCACCGACGAGCGCGTCGTCAGCCTGGAGCCGGTCATCACCCAGCCCACCCTCACGACGGAGAAGGCACGAGAGACCCTTCCTCGTGAGCGCATCTCGAGCTTCACCTCCCAGTACTCACCGGCCCCGCGGGCCCAGAACATCAAGATCGCCGCGCGAGCGATGAACGGCACGTACATCCCGCCGGGAGGCAGCTTCAGCCTCAACGAGGTTCTCGGCCAGCGCACACCTGAGCGCGGCTATGTCCAGGCCGGCACCATCGTCAACAACCGCATCGTCGACAACTACGGTGGTGGCGTCTCACAGGTCTCGACCACTGTCTACAACGCCGCCTACTTCGCAGGCGTGCAGATCGATGAGTTCCACCCGCACTCGTTCTTCATCCAGCGCTATCCCGAGGGGCGGGAGGCGACGCTGTCGTGGGGTTCGATCGACAACCGCTGGACCAACAACACGCGCGGGGGAATCCTCCTCCGGTCGTGGGCCGACGACTATGCGATCACCGTTGAGCTGTGGGGCATCAAGACCTTCGACGTCGAGAGCGTCAAGGGACCCCGCCGCAACATCGTCCCGCCGGACACCATCGTCGACGACAGCCCGAAGTGCGTGCCCCAGATCCCTCAGCCCGGCTTCGACGTGACGGTGACACGGATCATCTCCCAGGGCGGCAACGTCGTGAAGCGTGAGCCGGTGCACACGCACTACGTCCCGCAGGACAAGGTCACCTGCACACACCCCGGCGCAGGCTGAGGAACATGCTCGGCCGCTATCCGCGGCCCAGATACGCGTAGGTGTGGTGGTCCGTGAAGCCAAGCCGGCGGTAGAGCCTGGCCGCGGCAGCATTGGCGGACTCCACCTGCAGATGGGTCGAGACGCAGGAGTGCTCGATGGCGCGTTGCAGCAGCGACCCCAGTACCGCCGTGCCGATGCCGCGGCCGCGGGCCTCCGGCTCGACCCACATCGCGCCGATCCCTGCCCAGCCCGCGTGGATGCCGACGCGCCCGACCCCGAGAACGGCCGAGGAGCCGGACCGGGCCACGGCGAACCACTGTGCCGGTGAGCCCTGGAGAACTGCCTCGACGTGCTCGCGGGAGGCAGAACGGGAGCGTGCATAGGTGGCGAACCAGGCGTCCGTGACGTGGTCCACCGTCTCGATCTCTATATCGGTGGCCGGCAGCTGAGCAGTCGTGGCGATCGGCCGTGTCGCGCCGGTGAGCACGAGCACGGGATCACCGGCCACCCAGCCGGACCGGATCGCGGTGGCGGCGACGTCGTCGTCGGCGAGTCGCGCACCGGGAGCCATCGGCAGTGCGAGGACCGGGGCACGGTGGCGCGCGGCATACCACTGCTCGACGACCTCGAGGGCGGCCGGGACAGGCCGGTCCGGGTGGCCGACGACCAGGGCCGAGTTGGCCCGGGCTGTGAACCCCCCAGCCGACCGGAGCATCCAGTCGCCGAGGCGGTCCTGCTCACTCGGCGGCCAGGCACCGACCATGACCCGCTCCAGGTCCTCCACGGACAACGCCCGGTGCGGCGCCCCGCGTCGGGACGGTCGAGGTGGAACGACTCTCGTCGCGAGGACGGCCGAACGGGGGATGCTCACCCGTCCGTGGGCTGCGTCGACGACGATGCTCTCCTCGCCCGCGTCGACCAGGTCTCCGACCACGTCGGTGAGGCGGGCGCCCGAGACCCGGTCAGGGGTCTCGAGCGCGTACCGGACGACGACGCGCGAGCCCCGGAGGTGGGCGTGACTGCCACTCACATGCACGGACGCATAGTATGTGCGCCATGACGTATGTGATCGCCCAGCCCTGCGTTGACCTCAAGGACAAGGCATGCGTCGACGAGTGTCCCGTCGACTGCATCTACGAGGGTGAGCGGATGCTCTACATCCATCCCGACGAGTGCGTCGACTGTGGGGCGTGCGAGCCGGTCTGTCCGGTGGAGGCGATCTATTACGAGGACGACACCCCGGAGGAGTGGGCGGACTACTACAACGCCAACGTCGAGTTCTTCGACGACCTCGGCAGCCCGGGAGGTGCGGCCAAGATGGGACCCATCGCCAAGGACCACCCGCTCGTCGCGGCGCTGCCTCCGCAGGAGCACGACCTCTGAGCTCAGCGCGACCCACTCATGCGACACCTGCCTGACTTCCCCTGGGACTCGCTCGCTCCGTACAAGGAGCGGGCGAGCGCCTTTTCCCCCACCGAGTCCCGTTCGGATGCCGAGGACACCGGGGGCCTGGTCGACCTCTCGGTCGGGACCCCCGTGGATCCCACCCCGACAGCGGTGCGTCAGGCGCTCATCGATGCCGCGGACGCCCCGGGGTACCCGCAGACGTGGGGCACGCCTGATCTTCGAGAGGCCGTGGCCACGTGGTTCGCGGCTCGACGTGGGGTTCCTGATGTCGATCCGGCGGGTGTCCTGCCGACGATCGGGTCGAAGGAGCTCGTGGCGTGGCTGCCGACTCTCCTCGGGCTCGGTCCCGGGGACGTGGTCGCCTTCCCGCGCGTCGCATATCCCACCTACGACGTCGGGGCCCGGTTGGCGGGGGCCACGCCGTTCGCTGCCGACGCGACGACCGCCTTCGGACCGGTGACGCCGTCCAGTGCTCCGAAGCTGTTGTGGCTCAACACACCTGGGAACCCGACAGGCAAGGTCCTCGGCATCGAGCATCTTGCCAAGGTCGTCGCCTGGGCCCGTGAGCGCGGCATCACCGTCGCGTCGGACGAGTGCTACGCGGAGCTCGACTGGCGCCCGGAGTCCGAGCGCGGGCGCGTGCCGACGACGCCGAGCATCCTCGACCCTCGTGTCACCGGCGGCTCCCACGCGGGCCTCCTCTGCGTCTACTCGTTGTCGAAGCAGTCCAACCTGGCCGGCTACCGGGCGGCCTTCGTCGCCGGCGACCCGGCCCTCGTCGGGCAGATCCTCGAGGTGCGCAAGCACGCGGGGATGATCGTCCCGTGGCCGGTCCAGCGGGCCCTCCTCGCCGGACTGTCCGACCACACCCACGTCACCGAGCAGAAAGCCCGGTATGCGGCGCGCCGCAATGTCCTCAAGCCGGCTGTCGAGTCCTGGGGGCTGCGCGTCGACGACTCCGAGGCCGGTCTCTATCTCTGGGCGACCGCCGGGGAGGACAGCTGGCGGACGGTAGGGCGGCTGGCCGAACTCGGGATCCTCGCCGCCCCCGGCGCGTTCTACGGACCCGCCGGCGCGGAGCACGTGCGGATCGCACTCACGGCCACCGACGAACGGATCGCGAGCGCCGCCCACCGGCTGACTGCGTGAGTCCAGCGGATGGAGCGAGTTCGCAGACACTCTCCGCAACGGGATAAAGTCGACGACGGACATACGACCTGTCAGCTCGAGGGCGAGTGCGCGCCAGTTGCGCCATGGCCCTCGACCCTCGCGTAAGGACCCCCTGTATGACGGATTCGACGAACAGCGCCACGCTCGCAGCCGGCGGCACCACCCTTGATCTCAAGCTCATCGAGGCGACCGAGGGCAACGGCGGCTACGACATCTCCGCCCTGCTCAAGGAGACCGGCAACGTCACGCTCGACAGCGGCTTCACCAACACGGCCAGCTGCACGAGCGCCATCACCTACATCGATGGCGACGAAGGGATCCTGCGCTACCGCGGGTACCCGATCGAGCAGCTCGCCGAGAAGTCGAGCTTCCTCGAGGTCAGCTATCTGCTGATCTACGGCGAGCTGCCCACCGCCGACGAGCTCGACGACTTCACCAACCGGGTCCGGATGCACACGATGCTCCACGAGGACCTCAAGGCCTTCTTCAACGGCTTCCCCCGCGACGCCCACCCCATGCCGGTCCTCTCCTCCGCGGTCTCGGCGCTGTCGACGTTCTACCAGGACAGCCTCGACCCGTTCGACAAGGAGCAGGTCGAGATCTCGACGATCCGGCTGCTCGCCAAGCTGCCGACGATTGCCGCCTATGCCTACAAGAAGTCGATGGGTCAGCCCTTCCTGTACCCCGACAACCGGCTGTCCTACCCGGAGAACTTCCTGCGGATGACCTTCGGGGTTCCCGCCGAGGAGTACGAGCTCAATCCGGAGATCGTCAAGGCCCTCGACCTGCTCCTCATCCTCCACGCCGACCACGAGCAGAACTGCTCGACGTCGACTGTGCGGCTCGTGGGCTCCTCCCACGCCAACCTCTTCGCCTCGATCTCGGCCGGCATCAACGCACTCTTCGGCCCGCTGCACGGCGGTGCCAACCAGGCGGTGCTCGAGATGCTCGAGAAGATCCGCGGTGCGGACTACGACGTCGACACCTTCATGAAGAAGGTCAAGGACAAGCAGGACGGCGTCAAGCTCATGGGCTTCGGGCACCGGGTCTATAAGAACTACGACCCGCGCGCAGCCATCATCAAGAAGACGGCGCACTCCATCCTCGACACCATGGAGGGTGGCGATGAGCTGCTCGACATCGCCATGCAGCTCGAGGAGATCGCACTCGCCGACGACTACTTCGTCGAGCGAAAGCTGTACCCGAACGTCGACTTCTACACCGGACTGATCTACAAGTCGATGGGCTTCCCCACCCGTATGTTCACCGTGCTGTTCGCCCTCGGTCGCCTCCCGGGCTGGATCGCCCAGTGGCGCGAGATGATCGAGGACCCGGCCACGAAGATCGGCCGGCCGCGACAGGTCTACACCGGCGAGACCGAGCGGGACTACCTGGAGATCGGCTCGCGCTGATCCGCGTCGCCCCACCTCGCTTCCGCTGAGCCCCCGCCTCCGTGCGGGGGCTCAGCGCTGTGGTGTGAGGGTCGCCGTCACCGTGTGCGCACCGACCGGGTCGTCGGTCGGCAACCACGTCAGACCCGAGGGCCCGCTGGCCCGTGTCCAGCTCCGGTCGTCGACGACCACCGCCGTGATCGAGTGTCGCTCTGCCTTGGCGACGAGATACTGGCCGACCGACCACGCCTGCTCCTCGGACCCCAGTGTGAGACTCAGCGTCCGACTGTCCGCACTCACGGTGGCGGTCAGTCCGAGCTGGCGTTCCAGATCGCCGACGAGGTCCTCGGTCTCGGTGTGCCGGATGGGGGCGTCCAGTCGACAGACCAGGCCCGCAGGAGTGTGCCCTGACAGAGTCGAGGCGATGGCCCGGCCCTCGCGTTCGTGATCGCCGTAGGCGTCCGGGAAGGCGCTGCGCTGCACCTCCTGCGCAACCTCTGTGACAACGCCGTTCTCCCACCCGGGCACGGTGACGAGAACGTCATAGAAGGTGTTCGTCGAGTACTCCGGATCGAGGATCTCCTCCGGCGTACCCCACCCCATGGAGGGACGCTGCTGGAACAGGCCGAGCGAGTCCCTGTCCCCGTAGTTGATGTTGCGCAGCTTGCTCTCCTGGATGGCCGTCGCGATAGCGATGGTCCCGGCGCGTGCGGGCAGTCCGCGACCCATGGCGATTCCGACGATCGTCCCCGCATTGTCCATCTGCTCAGGGGAGAAGGTGACCGTCTCCCCGCCGGCTGTTGCGTGGCATACCGGTCCGCCGAGATCCATCCCGGAGCGGAACCAGTGCAGCCCGGCATAGCCGCCGACCGCCACGATGGCCGCGACGATGATCGCGGCCGCGACACAGCCCAGACGGCGCCGGGCCGGTGGGTGCTCCTCGGCGAGAGGAAGAGGCGATGACATCCGCTTCGGAAGGGGCAGGTGTGGGCGCGCTCAGTCGTTGGCGTGCAGCGCCGAGTTGAGCACGATACCGTGACCGTCGCGGGGCCGGGCCTCGACGGCGCCGGTGGTCGAGTTGCGCAGGAACAGCAGACTGGACTGCCCGGACAGCTCGCGCGCCTTGGCCACCTCGCCGTCGGGGAGGGTGACCTTGGTCCCCGCTGTGAGATAGAGGCCGGCCTCGATGACGCAGTCGTCACCGAGTGCGATGCCGACTCCGGCCTGGGCGCCGACAAGGCAGCGCTCGCCGATGCTCACCCGCTCGGTGCCGCCGCCGGAGAGTGTGCCCATCGTCGAGGCGCCACCCCCGATGTCCGAGCCGTCGCCGACGACGACGCCCTGCGAGATGCGGCCCTCGACCATCGACGAGCCGAGCGTGCCGGCGTTGAAGTTCACGAAGCCCTCGTGCATGACCGTCGTCCCCGAGGAGAGGTATGCGCCGAGCCGGACCCGGTCGGCGTCACCGATGCGGACACCGGAGGGCACGACGTAGTCGACCATGCGGGGGAACTTGTCGACGCCGTAGACGGCGACCGCCCCACGCGTCTGGAGCCGCGCCCGGGTCAGCTCGAAGCCCTCGACGAGACAGGGTCCGTGGCTGGTCCAGACCACGTTCGGCAGGGCTGCGAAGACCCCGTCGAGGTTGATCGAGTTCGGCTGGACAAGTCGGTGGGACAGCAGGTGCAGGCGCAGATACGCATCGGGGGTGTCCGCCGGCGCCTCGTCGAGGTCGGTGGTCACGAGCCGGACCTCACGGCGGACCTGACGCAGGTCGTCGGTGACCTCGAGGGCCGCGAGCTCGGAGGGAGCGGCGCCGGTGTCGCTGTGGCCCTCCAGTCCGCCGCCGAGAACCGGGGCGGGGAACCAGGAGTCGAGCACAGTGCCTGGAGCGGGGGAGTCATCGGTCGTGATCGTCAGCAGCCCGAAGCCGGAGGCGACTCGACGGGTGGACTTCTCGGCGAGGGAGGTGGTCATTGGGACAGCCTATGCGGCTCGGCAGCGTCCTCGATGTCAGCACGCCCACCGTGCTGGCTAGGCTGGCCGACATGTCGGATGCCACCGCAACCA
>JAAYSB010000059.1 GCA_012518475.1 Intrasporangiaceae bacterium
GCGAGGAGCACATCCTCGGCGGGCACCGCATACTCGGGCGAGCCGGACAGTCCCATGGTCGACACCCTGTCACCACCTCCGCGCACCATTGTCCGCCCCGTCCGGTGCCCTCCTGCGACCGGGTGCTGCGTCGTCCCTCCTCGGATGTCGGGCCCGACTGGCGACCACGCGGTGGCGGCCTCGGAGTCGTCCGTTTGCAAGGATGGACGCATGATGACGACACAGACACGGGGGGAGAGCGCGGTCCGCGGGGTGCAGCTCGAGATCACGGGCCTGTCCAAGAACTTCGGTGCGTTCACCGCCGTCGACAACCTCAGCTTCTCGGTCCGGCCGGGGCGGATCACCGGGTTCCTCGGGCCCAACGGCGCGGGGAAGACGACCACCTTGCGGATGCTGCTCGGTCTCCTCCGGCCGACAGCCGGCACGGCGACCATCGCGGGACAGCGATACGCCGACCTCGACGACCCGACAGGCACGGTCGGAGCTGCGCTGGAGGCAACCGGATTCCATCCCGGCCGGAGTGGACGCGACCATCTGCTGGTCCTCGCGGACGCCGCAGGAATTCCCGCTGCCCGTGTCGACCAGCTGCTCGAGCTGACCGGCATCCCGGCCGCGGCGAACCAGCGCGCCGGCGGCTACTCGATGGGTATGCGGCAACGACTTGGACTGGCGGCCGCACTCCTCGGCGACCCCGGCGTGCTCATTCTCGACGAACCCGCGAACGGCCTCGATCCGGAGGGCATCCGTTGGCTGCGCGGCTTCCTGCGTCACCTCGCCTCCGAGGGCCGCACCATCCTCATCTCCAGCCACATCCTGTCCGAGGTCGAGCAGACCATCGACGACCTCGTGATCATCGCGAACGGACGCCTCGTGCGCGAGGGTCCGATGTCCGAGATCGCAGGCGCCGGGGGCGCGCTCGTCCGCACGTCCGATGCGGACCGACTGGCCGGCGCACTCAGGATCGCCGACGTCGACTCCTCGGTGCAGGAGGACGGGTCACTCCTCGCCGAGACCGACGACCTCCGCCTCGTCGGTGACGTGGCCCTGCGAGCCGGCCTCCCGGTCTGGGAGCTGTCCGCGAAGCGCAGCGACCTGGAGGAGCTGTACTTCTCCCTCACCGAGGGCACGAACCGCAATCTCGGCCCTGGCCACCGGGCTGTCGGGTCGGACGATCCGGGGGCACCCGTCGAGCAGGGCGCAGTGAGCGGCCAGGAAGGGGCGGGCCAGTGATCAACGCCATCCGCTCCGAGCTCCGCAAGTACTTCACGACTCGCCTGTGGTGGGGTATGGCCATCGGCATGGTTGTCGCCGGTGCGTTGGCCGCAGCCTTCTTCGCCTTCACCTTCCTGCGTCTCGCGACGGTTGACGGCGGCAGCGACGTGCCGTTCGACCTCGACCCGACCCAGATCGCCAACACGGTCTACACAGCAGCGCTCCCGTCCGGGATCTATGTGCTGCCGCTGACGATCGGGGTCCTCCAGATCGGCGGCGAGTACCGTCACAAGACGATCACCTCGACGTTCCTCACCACCCCCAGGAGACTGCGCGCCCTGTTCGCCAAGGCGATCGCCCTGGTCATCATCGCCGTCCTCAACGGCCTGGGCTGCCTCGTCGGCTCGGTCCTGGCCGGCGCAACCACGATCCAGCTGCTCGGCGGGGACCCGTTCCCAGCACTCGAGGTGCTGCGCTCCCTGAGCATGCTGCTCCTCGTCATGGTCGTCTGGGCTCTCATCGGTCTCGGCGCAGGCATCCTCATCCCCAACCAGGTCGCGGCGCTGCTCATCGCGATCGGGCTGGCCTGGATGGTCGAGCCCTTCATCGCCATCGGCCTGAGCTTCTGGGACTGGGGTGCGCAGAACCTCCTGCAGTTCTTCCCGACCCAGGCGACCAGTGCAGTGGTCAACAACGTCGACTTCGTGGCCATGGGTGCCGCACGGCTGGAGTGGTGGGCAGCCGCCCTCATCCTCCTCGCCTACGCCCTCATCCTCGCCGGGCTCGGGATCTGGCGGGCATCGCGCGAGGACGTGAGCTGAGGGGCAGTCCGCCTCGCGGCGAGGCCTCGGTGACCGCTGGTCGCCCCGGCCTCTCCGCTGGGCGGGACGGTCGCGAGTCGCGCTCCCGACACCCCTGTGAGCGGGATAGGCTGGCCTGAGCCCTGACCGGGGCGCGGATACCCCTGTCGCAATCGCAAGTCGCAACGAAAGAGGCGAAGACGCCGTGCCTGACCAGCACTCGAACGACGACCCCCTGGCCGCATTCGGCCCCAACGAGTGGCTCGTCGACGAGCTGTACGAGAAGTACCAGCAGGACAAGAACCTCGTGGACAAGGCCTGGTGGTCCTTCTTCGAGAGCTACACCCCGAGTGACGGCGCCTCGACCAACGGTACGCCCACTGTGGCGACGACTGCACCCACGACGCCTCAGACGCAGGCGGTGAAGCCGCCTGCAGCGGCTCCCAAGGCCGAGCAGCCGAAGGCTCAGACCCCCAAGGCCGAGCCGAAGAGTCCGGCTCCCAAGGCCGAGCAGCCGAAGGCTCAGACCCCCAAGGCCGACCAGCCGAAGAGCCAGGCCCGCTCGGCTGCGAAGAGCGCCCCGTCACCGAGCACGTCCGAGCCGACCTCGACCGGCCAAGAGCAGGGCGCCCAGGTGTCCGGAAAGCCGACCATGGGTGGTGCGATCCCCCGCAGCGCACAGCCCAAGCCGCGCGACCCCTCGAAGCCCAAGAGCACCGACGCGGCGAGCGCCACCACGGCTGCGCCCCTTCGCGGCGCCAGCGCCCGGGTCGTGACGAACATGGAGAGCTCGCTTTCTGTCCCGACCGCGACGAGCGTCCGCAGCGTCCCGGCCAAGCTCCTCATCGACAACCGTGTCGTCATCAACAACCACCTCGCCCGTTCCCGTGGCGGCAAGGTGTCGTTCACCCACATCATCGGGTATGCCATGGTCAAGGCTGTCGCCCAGATGCCGGTGATGAACAACGGGTTCGGCGAGGACGAGAAGGGCAAGCCGCAGCTGATCCAGCCGGCGCACGTCAACCTCGGGATCGCCATCGACCTGGCCAAGCCGGACGGCACCCGGCAGCTGCTCGTCCCCTCCATCAAGCAGTGCGACGAGATGGACTTCTTCCACTTCTGGAACGCCTACGAGGACATCGTCCACAAGGCCCGCGACGGCAAGCTGACCGTAGAGGACTTCCAGAACACGACGATCTCGCTGACGAACCCGGGAACCATCGGGACCGTGCACTCCGTGCCGCGCCTGATGAAGGGGCAGGGCACGATCATCGGTGTCGGCGCGATGGACTACCCCGCCGAGTGGCAGGGCGCCAGCAACGAGACGATCAACCGCAACGCCGTGAGCAAGATCCTCACGCTCACGAGCACCTATGACCACCGGATCATCCAGGGCGCGCAGTCCGGGGAGTTCCTGAAGATCATCCACGGACTGCTCCTCGGTGACGGCGGCTTCTACGACGAGATCTTCGAGAGCCTGCGGATCCCCTACGAGCCGGTGCGTTGGGTGCAGGACATCTCTGCCACCCACGACGACGACATCAACAAGGTGGCGCGCGTCCAGGAGCTCATCCACGCATACCGCGTCCGTGGGCACCTCATGGCCGACACCGACCCGCTCGAGTACCGCCAGCGCCGCCACCCCGACCTCGACATCACCCAGCACGGTCTGACCCTCTGGGACCTCGACCGGCACTTCGCCACCGGCGGTTTCGGCGGTGAGCCGTTCCTCAAGCTGCGCAAGATCCTCGGTATCCTCCGCGACTCCTACTGCCGGACCATCGGTGTCGAGTACATGCACATCCAGGATCCCGAGCAGCGCCAGTGGATCCAGGAGAAGATCGAGGTCCCGCACGAGAAGCCGAGCCGCGAGGAGCAGCTGCGGATCCTCCGCCGCCTCAACGCCGCGGAGGCCTTCGAGACCTTCCTCCAGACGAAGTTCGTCGGACAGAAGCGATTCTCGCTCGAGGGCGGCGAGTCCGTCATCGCCCTGCTCGACCGGGTGCTGTCCCGGGCGGCCGAGGACGGTCTGGACGAGGTATGCATCGGTATGCCCCACCGTGGCCGTCTCAACGTCCTGGCCAACATCGCCGGCAAGTCGTACGGACAGATCTTCCGCGAGTTCGAGGGCCGGCAGGACCCACGCTCGGTGCAGGGTTCGGGCGATGTGAAGTACCACCTCGGCACCGAGGGCACGTTCACGGCTGAGGACGGCTCGACGACCGACGTCTATCTCGCCGCAAACCCCTCTCACCTCGAGGCGGTCAACCCGGTGCTCGAGGGTATCGTCCGCGCCAAGCAGGACCGGCTCAACCTCGCCGGCGAGGACTTCACCGTCCTGCCCGTCCTCCTCCACGGTGACGCGGCCTTCGCCGGGCAGGGTGTCGTGGCCGAGACCCTCAACCTCTCGCAGCTGCGCGGCTACCGGACCGGTGGCACGGTCCACGTCATCATCAACAACCAGGTCGGTTTCACGACCTCCCCGATGTCGAGCCGATCGTCGACGTACTGCACCGATGTCGCCCGGATGATCCAGGCGCCGGTCTTCCACGTGAACGGTGACGACCCGGAGGCTTGTGTGCAGGTCGCCGAGCTCGCCTACGAGTTCCGTCAGGCGTTCAACAAGGACGTCGTGATCGACCTGGTCTGCTACCGCCGGCGTGGTCACAACGAGGGTGACGACCCGTCCATGACGCAGCCGCTCATGTACCACCTCATCGAGGCCAAGCGCAGCGTCCGGAAGATCTACAGCGAGAACCTCGTCGGTCGCGGTGACATCAGCAGCGAGGACGCCGACCTGGCCCTGCGGGACTACCAGCAGCAGCTGGAGCGGGTCTTCCTCGAAACCAAGGAGGCCCTCAAGGCCGGGGCCGAGGCCGAGAAGTCCCCGGAGGGCAGCGACTCGGACTCCTCCGAGGCCGACACCGGGCTCGAGCCGCCGACTGCTCAGGCCGTCGAGGACGCCCCACGCGGCTCCGCGACGGACACCGCCATCTCGAGCGACACCCTCGCCCACATCGGCAAGGCCTTCGTGAACACCCCGCCCGGTTTCACCGTGCACCCGAAGCTCCTTCAGGCCATGGAGAAGCGCGCCCAGAGCGTCACCGACGGTGGAATCGACTGGGGCACCGGCGAGCTCATCGCCTTCGGCTCCCTGCTCATGGACGGAACCCCCATCCGGCTCGCCGGCCAGGACTCGCGTCGCGGCACCTTCGTGCAGCGGCACGCAGTGCTCATCGACAAGAACAACGCAGAGGAGTGGACCCCTCTCTTGTATCTCGGCGAGGGTCAGGCCCGCTTCTGGGTCTATGACTCGCTGCTGTCCGAGTACGCCGCGATGGGCTTCGAGTACGGCTACTCCGTCGAGCGCCCCGACGCGCTCGTTCTCTGGGAGGCGCAGTTCGGCGACTTCGTCAACGGTGCGCAGACCATCGTCGACGAGTTCATCTCCAGCTCTGAGCAGAAGTGGGGTCAGAACTCCTCGGTCGTGCTGCTGCTCCCGCACGGCTACGAGGGCCAGGGTCCGGACCACTCATCCGCCCGGATCGAACGTTTCCTCACGCTGTGTGCGCAGGACAACATGACGGTCGCCTACCCGTCGTCGCCGGCGAACTACTTCCACCTCCTCCGGCGTCAGGCGTACGCGCGCCCGCGCCGTCCACTCGTCGTCTTCACCCCGAAGTCGATGCTCCGTCTCAAGGCGGCCTCCTCCATGCCCGAGGAGTTCACGAGCGGCACGTTCCGGCCGGTGCTGCCGGACCGGCTCCGTCCCGAGGGCGAGGTCACCCGAGTCATCCTGGCCTCCGGCAAGGTCGTCTACGAGCTCGAGTCCGCCCGCGCCAAGCGGGAGGACGGTTCGGTCGCGATCCTGCGGGTCGAGCAGCTCTATCCCCTGCCCGCGGACGAGATCGCAGCAGCTGTTGCCGAGTACCCGGGTGCCGAGCTGGTCTGGGTCCAGGACGAGCCGCGCAACCAGGGTGCCTGGCCGTTCATGGCCCTCAACCTGCCCGAGGCGCTTGCCGAGCGCGGGGACAACCGGCCGCTGCGGGCGGTCTCCCGGGCGGCCTCAGCCTCCCCGTCCACCGGTTCGACGAAGAAGCACCAGGTCGAGCACGACGCCCTCATGGACGAGGCTTTCGGCCGCTGACCCGAGGACGACGCCTGTGTATGCGACTGATCGTGGGATCGAGGAGCTCGAGCACCGCCGAGGTGACGAGGAGGTCACGCTCGGGTGGCTCGCCGACCACTTGAGAGGGTTCGTCGACGCCCACCCCGAGTTCGAGGTGCCCGTCGATCGCCTAGCGACCTGGCTCGCTCGACTGGACGACGATGACGAGGTCTGGGCCGACGAATGAGGCGTGACGACCAGTGAGCTTCGACTTCACCGACACCACAGAGGCCGATGCGCCCAGGCGCGATGTCTGTGTCGTCGTCCTGGGTGGCAGCGTCGCCGTGGGGACCGGCGACCCGAAGGCACAGGGCTGGGTCACCCGGGTGCTCGGCCGCACGCGGGCCGATGACCTGCGGCTCACCGCATACAACCTCGCCGTTGTCGGCGACACCACTGCCGCGATCGTGCACCGCGTCGGGACCGAGGCCCAGGAGCGTTGGGCCGGTCACGTCGAGCGCAAGCTGGTTCTTGCTGCCGGCCCCGAGGACGTCCGCGCCGGTATCTCGATCGCTCGGCACCGGCTCAACCTCGCCAACGCGCTCGATACCACCGCGGCGGCAGGCATCGACAGCTTCGTCGTGGGACCGGCGCCGACCGGCGACGAGGAGCTCGACGACATCCTGTCCGCCTATGCCGAGGCCCAGGCCGACGTGTGCAGTCGTCGCCAGGTGCCCTTCGTCGACTGCATGACGCCCCTGCGCCGCTACGAGCAGTGGCACACCGACCTCGCCGCGGGTGAGGGCCTCCCCGGACAGGCCGGCTACGGCCTGATCGCCTGGCTCGTCCTCAACAACGGCTGGCGCGACTTCATGGGCGTCACGAACTGACCCCTGGCCGTGTCACAACCTGGCAATTGCCAGGTTGTGACCCGGGGTCAGGTCGCTACTGCGAGGCGGCGACTCGGCAGATCGCCTCGGCGACCGCCTCTGCCACGCCGGGCGTGAAGACGCTCGGCACGATCTCCTCCGGCGTCGGGTCCGTGACCACGGCCGCGATGGCCTCCGCTGCTGCGAGCTTCATCGACTCGGTGATCTGCTTCGCCCCGCTGTCGAGTGCTCCCCGGAACACGCCGGGGAAGGCCAGCACGTTGTTGATCTGGTTCGGGAAGTCGGAGCGTCCCGTCGCGACGATCGACGCATACTTGTGCGCGATGTCGGGGTGCACCTCCGGAGTGGGGTTCGCCAGCGCGAAGATCATCGCCTCTGGAGCCATCCGGGCCAGCTCCGCCTCGGCGATCGAGCCGCCGGAGACCCCGACGAACAGGTCGGCACCGGCGAGTGCCTCCCCGATCGACCCGGTGACGCCACGCGGGTTCGTCGTGGCGGCGATGCGCGGCTTGTGGTCCTGCAGGTCGGTGCGTTCGAGCGAGATCACCCCGCGGGAGTCACAGACGACGACGTCGGCGACACCGGCGCGCTGCAGCAGGCGGGTCACGGCGACACCGGCTGCACCGGCGCCACTGACAACGACGCGCAGGTCCGCCATGCTCCGGTTCTGGAGTCGGCAGGCGTTGATGAGCGCCGCGAGGACCACGATGGCCGTGCCGTGCTGGTCATCGTGGAACACCGGGATGTCGAGGCGTTCCTTGAGCCGGGCCTCGATCTCGAAGCAGCGCGGCGCCGAGATGTCCTCGAGGTTGATCCCGCCATAGGTGGGGGCGATCCGGGCGATGGTCTCGACGAGCTCGTCGACGGAGCCGGTCTCGATGCACACCGGCGCCGCGTCCACGTCGGCGAAGTGCTTGAAGAGGACGGCCTTGCCCTCCATGACCGGCATCGCTCCGAGCGGGCCGATGTCACCGAGTCCGAGGACGGCGGTTCCATCGGAGACGACTGCGACAGTGTTGCGCTTCGACGTGAACCTGTTGGCCAGGGCGGGATTCTCGGCGATGGCCATGGACACGTCAGCGACGCCCGGCGTGTACAGCAGCGACAGATCGTCCCGGTCGCGGAGCTGCTGGGTTGCCGTGATCGTCAGCTTGCCGCCCTCGTGGGCGCGGAAGACGGGGCTGTCGAGGTCATAGCTGCTGACTACCTCGGCTACCTGACCTGCGCCGGCTCCGGCCAGACCGGACATGCTTCCGGTCGGGAGGTCACGGGACGGGTGGAACGGTGAGGCGGCCACGATCAGAGCATCCTTTGCGAGGCGGAAGGGGAATGGGTCGGACAACAGAGGGTCGGCAGAAGGCATGAGCACGAGGGTCCGCGGTAGGGGCGAGCTGTGCGGCCGGCGCCGACCGGGGTGCTGGCCGGGCTCGCGAGGGCTGGACCTCGTCGTCGTTCGCCGCGTCGGGGTATGCGCGGGTCTGAGCCATCGTGGCACATCAGCGGCCGGAACCGAAGGACCCCATTCGAAATGTGATCTCCGCTACCCCACCGACCAGACCGATCGGCCGCGGTCGGCGACAATAGCGGGATGAGCGGAGGCCGACGTCGCGGACCCGGTGTCGTCCGGGTCGCCGGATCGTCGATGGTCCCGACCCTGCAGCCGGACGACCTGCTCCTCGTGTGGTGGGGAGCCCGGGTTCGCCCCGGGGACCTCGTCGTGTTCGGCCACCCCCACCATCGGGGACTGCTGACGGTGAAACGGGCCACCTCGACCGATCCTGCGGACGGGACCCGGTGGTGGGTGGAGCGGGACAATCCGGACGCGGGCAGCGACTCGTGGCTCTTCGGCTCCATCGCGGAAGCCGACATCCTCGCCAGGGTGATCACCCGTCTGCCGACAAGGCGGCACAGGGAGTAGGTTGGGATGGTGTCACCGACGCACACCCCCACCAACCAGGAGGCATCAGGCATGCGACTTCCCCGATTCATCACCTCAGCGTTCGAGGTGCCCACCGTGCACGCTCACTGCGATCTGCCGTGTGGCGTCTATGACCCGGCCCAGGCACGCATCGAGGCCGAGTCGGTCAAGGCGATCTGCGAGAAGGTCGCCGACAACGACGACGCCGACTTCCGGGTCCGCGCCGCGATCATCAAGGAGCAGCGCTCCGAGCTGGTCAAGCACCACCTCTGGGTGCTGTGGACCGACTACTTCAAGCCTCCGCACTTCGAGAAGTACCCGGACCTGCACACCCTGTTCAACGAGGCCACGAAGCTGGCCGGCGCCGCGGGTACCAAGGGCAACTTCGACGTGGCCAAGGCTGACGAGCTGCTCGCCAAGATCGACGAGATCGCGAAGATCTACAAGGAGACCAAGCAGGGCTGAGTCCCGCTGATCCTGAAGGAGGGTGCGCGTCCCACGGGGACGGGCACCCTCCTTGCTGTCAGGGCGCCGTCTCCGGAGCGGAGCGTGACCGCCGCTGCGTTCCGTGGACGACGGTGATCAGGTCATCGACCAGTTCCGGGTCGTACTCATAGCCCAGACCGAGCTGGATCCGTTCGAGGGCGAGGGAGATGTCCGTGTGGGTGGTCGATCCGCCCGTGAGGTCGTCGAACGCGTTGGCGAGCCGGATGATCCTGGCCTCAATCGGCAGTCGTTCGTCGTACTCGAGAACACGCCGGAAGGGGATGGCCTGCTGGGACAGCACGACGGCCGCGTCCTCGAGCACTCCGGAGTGCCGGATGATGGCAACGCCGTCGTCGGCGATGCGCTCCTGGTCCCGGGGCGCGATCAGGAGCGTGGCCCCACCGTCGATCGGCTCGTCGAGCGCGACCTGACCGAGGTCGTGGAGGAGCGCGGCATACTCGATCGTGTCGATCTCCCGCTGGGGAAGTCCGCGATAGTGCGCCAGACGGACGGACAGCTCGGCCACCCGCTGGGCATGCCCCTGGCGGGTGTGGCCGGTGTGATCGGTGAGCCGAGACAAGGCTGCGATGGTCTCCCGGTAGGTCTGCCGGGTCTGGGCATAGCGACGTGCTGCGGCGAAGCTGAGGAGGAGCGGGATCATGAAGAAGACCGGTCCCCAGAGCCCGATGGCCTGCCTGGAGAGGACGATCATGGCTGCGGTGGTCGCGGTCGCGAACGAGATCATGCCGAAGGTGAGGATCTCATCACGCAACGTCACCTGCAGAGTGCGTTGGTCTGACCTGGACGCGATAGCGGCGATGACGAGCATTCGGACACTCATGGCGACGAGCGAGGCCAGCCAGAGGACGAGTGCATAGACCCACTGCCGGTTCTCGGCGACGGCTGACTCCCTCAGGCCGGTCGCGGCCAGGAGCTCGCCCAGGCAGCCGGCAACGAAGGCATTGCTCAAGCGGCCGACGATGTCGAGTCTGCTCGTCATCCGCCCTGTCGCACGGGCGATGAGGGCCCCGGCGAGGATCGCAAGGCCGATGACACCGAGGCCGATGATGAGGACCACGACGCGCGGGACGCCATCGACGTGCGGCAGGGAGAGCATGAACGCGGCCGCTGCAGCGGACGCGATCGGCGACATTCCCCGGCGGGGGTGCAACCGGACGTGGGCGGACTCCCCGGCCACGACGAGACCGAGGAGGAGTGCCGCCCAGACGACTGCCCCGCTCATCGCAGGACCTGGTGGTCGGGATGATCGTGCCGGGTGACCCAGGACGGCCTGGCCGGCTGCTGCGCCAGCTCGGCGGCGATCCTTGCGATGCTGACCCGGATCCCTTCGACACTCTCGGTCGGGGTCCGTTCGGCGAACTTGGCATGGCTGAGCCATCCACCGGCCGGGGCCTCGAGGAATCCGTGCCGCGCGGCGGCAAGTCCGAGAGCAGCGACGACGTCCTGGTCGAGGCCGGGATCCGCGGAGATCCGGTCCAGCGCGATCAGAGGAGCCACCGGAGGGCTCGTCGACGTCCCTACCGTGAGGGCGTCGAAGGCATCGGCGACAGCGATGATGCGGGCCCCCAAGGGGATATCCGGCTCACGCCTGCCAGCGGGGTAGCCGCTCCCATCGAGCCGTTCATGATGGGCAGCGATCGTGGGCAGGACCGGGGCAGCGAACGAGATGTCGGCGAGCATCTGGACGCCGGACTCCGGGTGCTGCCGGACATCGTCGTCACCGTCCCGGTTGGCCAGCAGCCCGATGTCGTGCAGCAGCCCCGCAGTGCGCAGCTCGCCCAGTGCACGCGGTGAGATCCGCATCGACTCCCCGATCCAGCCACAGAGCATGGCCACCCGCTGGGCGTGGGCGGCTGCGCCGGGGTGTCGCATCTCGAGA
>JAAYSB010000060.1 GCA_012518475.1 Intrasporangiaceae bacterium
GGCGGGAGCGGATCCTTGCCGCCTATGAGTCGCTGCGGGCACACGAGGAGAGCCTGCTGGCACGCCTCGAGCCGGTGCTCCGTGCGCTGCCCGGGGTGCGGGTGTACTCGAACGCCGAGAAGCGCACGCCGACCCTGCTCTTCTCGATCGCCGGCCTGGAGTCGGGCGAGGTCTATCGTGCCCTCGCGGTGCTGAGGGTCAACGCGCCCGCGAGCAGCTTCTATGCGCTCGAGTGCTCGCGCCACCTTGGGCTTGGGGACGGCGGTGCGGTCCGGGTCGGGCTTGCGCCCTATACGACCGAGGATGATATCGACCGTCTTCTCGAGGGTGTGCGGACCCTCACCGGTTGACGAGTGACCCGTTCCGGCACGGCACACTAGGGCTATGCACGAGTTCACCGACGAGGACGTCGAGGAGATCATCAACGATCTCCACCGGCGCTACGGCGACACCTTCAGCAAGCGACGCGTCGTCAAGGAGGTCACCAAGGCCCGCGATCTCCTCCAGCCTGTGTCGAGGCACCCCGACTTCCTCGGGATCCTCATCGAGAAGCGGGCCCGACAGGCCCTGCACGCGCGCGCCAAGAAGCGCGGCGAGACCCTCCATGCGGTGCCGGAGATCCTCTTCGTCTGTGTTCACAACGAGGGTCGCTCCCCGATGGCCGGGGCCTTCGCCGAGTACTTCGGCGGCGACCGTGTGTTCATCCGGACCGCCGGCACCGAGCCCACCGGCGAGGTCAACCCGGTCGTCGGTGAGGTGATGGCCGAGCGCGGCATACCGATCCACGACTTCCCGACCGCCCTCACCGGCGACCTGCGGCACACGCCGGACCTCGTCGTCCATGTCGGCAGGCACATCCCGGACCTGGCCGGGCACCGGCAGATCACGTGGCCGGTCCAGGACCCGCAAGGCCAGCCGCTCGAGACCGTACGGGCGATCGCCGCGGACATCGAGACGCGCGTCCGGGACCTGCTCACGTCAATGGGGGTGCCGATCAGCGAGCACGGGCAGGACGAGGAAGACCTCGAGACCGGCGCAGAGAGCAGGTCCGAATGAGGGCCGCCTCCCCGCCCTGGTCCACGGTC
Source organism: Intrasporangiaceae bacterium (assembly GCA_012518475.1). Classification (GTDB taxonomy): domain Bacteria; phylum Actinomycetota; class Actinomycetes; order Actinomycetales; family Dermatophilaceae; genus F2B08. The sequence goes on from JAAYSB010000060.1 coordinate 1,086, forward strand.
CTGTTCGACCTCGACGGCACGCTCGCCGACACGATCCCACTCATCATCGCGTCGTACCAGCATGCCTTCCGCGAGGTCCTCCAGGAGGAGGTCGACGACGTCCGCGCCCGCTCGTGGATCGGCCGGCCCCTGCTCGACGCCCTCCTCCAGGAGTCTCCGACCCACGGGCACGAGCTCGACCGGGTCTATCGGGAGTGGAACCTCGCGAACACCGAGCGGCTCATCCTCGCCTTCGACGGGGTGCGGGAGTTGCTCCACGCCCTGGCTGCTGCCGACGTCCGCAGCGCCGTCGTGACGAGCAAGCGCCGGGGGGCAGCCGCGCTCGCTCTCCAGCACGTCGGTCTCGATGGCCTCATCGAGATCGCGGCGGGTCTCGAGGACACCACTGAGCACAAGCCGCAGCCCGGGCCCCTGCTGCACGGCGCCGCCCTGCTCGGTGTCGAACCGGCCGACTGTGTCTATGTCGGGGACGCGACCGTCGACGTCCTCGCCGCCCGGGCCGCGGGGATGGCTGCCGTCGCCGTCACCTGGGGGGCGGGCGAGCGCGAGGATCTCCTGGCCACCGAGCCCGACCACCTCTGCGAGACGGTCGCCGAGCTCCAAGCACTTCTGCTCGGCGACCACGGCGAGCCTGCGGGAGCCTGACGCGGCGCATACCGACGCGCGTCTGACCCCGCGGGCAGCAGAGCTCACCGGACAACGGAAAGGCGCCCTTCGCGCAGGAGCTGTTCGCGTGGGACGTCACCGATTTCCGCCACAGGCGGGAAAGGTGAGACGGGTGTGACGGGTGGGTCGAGATGGGTTGACGGCACGCCCGCGGGAACTTACACGCGTGTAGTTCAGGCTGTTATCGTGGCCGAAGCCCCTTGCCCGCAACACCGCCGAAGGATCACGTCGTGGAGAACGCCTCACAGCAGGTCGCTTTCGTCAGCACCGAGCTGAGCGAGCGCGATCTCGAGATCCTCCAGTTCGAGCGGCAGTGGTGGAAGTACGCCGGCGCCAAGGAGGCGGCGATCAAGGATCTCTTCGACATGAGCGCCACGCGGTACTACCAGGTGCTCAACGCCCTCATCGACAACGAGGCTGCGCTCGCCGCCGACCCGATGCTCATCAAGAGACTGCGCCGACTGCGCTCCAAGCGTCAGCGCACCCGCCAGGCGCGCCGCCTGGGCGTCAACGTCTGACGCGATCCTCGGACCCCAAGCCCCGTGACGACTCGTTCGTCCGGGGCCGTCGTCTGTGCCTGGCTTCCGAGTGGCCCGCCTGACCTACGGGATCCGCTCTTGCGCCCGATCCGCACTACCCGATCCACCTGCCCCGAGTCCCATCACGGCGGGTTCGGCGGCTGCAGGGAGGATGGAGAGGCTCCACTGTCCCGCGGTCTCGTCTGCGAACCGCCTGTAGCCGCGCTGCGGCATGATGAACGAATGGCAGACATGGACTGGTCCACACGGGAGGGGCTCGAGGCGATCCGCGAGCACCTCGCCGGAAAGATCGACGGGTATGCGCACCCTGAGGTGTTCGCCGTCGGCATCACCCCGGCGAGCAGCTCGGCCGAGATCGAGTTCCCGCACATCAACGTCGGGTCCGGCGGTCTCCCGGCGGTCATCCTCGCGACGATCCTCGGCCACACGTCCGGGTCGCAGACCTATGACATGAGCCCGAGGGAGCTCGAGTCCGCGATCGAGGCGCTCGCGCCTGCGCAGACGTGCAGCGATGTCGAGCATCCGAACCTTGCTGCCTGGCGGGAGCTGCATGCCGAGATCGCCGACAATCCGGCCCGCTCCCTCGTGGCCGTCTTCATTGCCGACCTCGACGACCCGGTCGGCTCCGACGCCGACGCCACCGTCCGCGGACTGCTCAGCGGGCACGAGCCGGTCACCTGATGCCGACGACGCCCGGCCCCCACAACGACGTGACCGATGTCGATGGGATATGCGTCGGTCACCACACCCTCCCGCCTCCCGCCCGGTCCGGGGTCACCGTCGTCGTCCCGCCGGTGGGAACCGTCGGCGGTGTCGACGTCCGGGGTGCAGCTCCCGGCACCCGGGAGACGGACCTGCTCGACCCGGTCAACCTCGTCACCACGGTCGACTCGGTCGTCCTCGCCGGGGGAAGTGCCTACGGACTCGCGGCGACTGACGGGGTCATGGCAGCACTCGAGGCGGCTGGTCGTGGCTGGCCCGTGAGCGGCGGTGTCGTCCCGATCGTCCCGGCGGCGGTGATCTTCGACCTCGGCCGTGGTGAGTTCGGGCTCCGCCCCGGCGCAGACGACGGGCGGACCGCGTTCGCTGCGGCCGCGGGTGGCCCGGTCGAGCTCGGCGCCGTCGGTGCCGGGGCCGGAGCGCTTGCCGGTGGGCTGCGCGGGGGAGTCGGCTCAGCCAGTGGGGTGCTCCCCTCGGGTGCGACCGTCGCCGCCCTCGTCGTGGTGAACTCCGCAGGCTCGGTCATCGATCCTCGAACCGGTGAGCTGTGGGCGGCCCGGCACGCTGTCGCAGCCGACGGACTCGGGGAGGCGCGGCTGGAGGGGGAGCGGCTCGACGCATACCGGAGCGCGGTCGCCGAACAACGTGCTGCCCTGGAGATCGGGACGAACACGACCATCGGTGTCGTCGTCACCGACTACGCGCTGACCAAGGCGCAGTGCCAGAAGCTCGCCGGGATCGGGCACGACGGACTGGCTCGGGCCATCGACCCGGTGCACACGATGTTCGACGGCGACACCCTGTTCGGACTCGCCACGGGAGGGTTCGACGGTGGGCGGGAGCCGACCCCGGTAGAGGTGTTCGACCTGCTCGAGGCCGCGGCCACCTGCGTGACCCGCGCGGTCGGGCGCGCCGTCCTGCCTCTTTGAGCAGGACCAGCCACGCCGACACCGCCAGGGAGCAGGAACCGTTTGCACTCTCGGGTGGAGAGTGCCAATAATGGCGTTAGCACTCTCCATGTGAGAGTGATAACTGTGTGGCCATCCCTCGAGGGTGGGCTGTGGGCGGCGACGTGAGCCGCTCACACCTCTCCCACATGCCGTCGCGGGCGTGGGCTGGTCACATCCCGTCAATACGTGTGGAGGAACCACCCGAATGGCCAAGTTGATCGCCTTTGATGAGGAGGCTCGCCGCGGTCTCGAGCAGGGTATGAACACCCTCGCCGACGCCGTCAAGGTCACCCTCGGCCCCAAGGGCCGCAACGTCGTGCTGGAGAAGAAGTGGGGCGCCCCCACGATCACCAACGACGGTGTCTCGATCGCCAAGGAGATCGAGCTCGAGGACCCGTACGAGAAGATCGGTGCCGAGCTCGTCAAGGAAGTTGCCAAGAAGACCGACGACATCGCCGGTGACGGCACCACCACCGCGACCGTGCTCGCCCAGGCGCTCGTGCGCGAGGGGCTGCGCAACGTCGCTGCCGGTGCCAACCCGATGTCCCTGAAGCGCGGTATCGAGAAGGCTGCGACCGCTGTCGCGGACAAGCTGCTCGAGAACGCCAAGGACATCGAGACCAAGGAGCAGATCGCTGCCACCGCGTCGATCTCCGCTGCTGACCCCCAGATCGGCGAGATGATCGCCGAGGCCATGGACAAGGTCGGCAAGGAGGGTGTCATCACCGTCGAGGAGTCCAACACCTTCGGCCTCGAGCTCGAGCTCACCGAGGGCATGCGCTTCGACAAGGGCTACATCAGCCACTACTTCGTCACCGACCCCGAGCGCATGGAGGCCGTCCTCGAGGACCCCTACATCCTCATCGCGAACAGCAAGATCAGCTCCATCAAGGACCTGCTCCCGCTGCTCGAGAAGGTCATGCAGTCCGGCAAGCCGCTGCTCATCATCGCCGAGGACGTCGAGGGCGAGGCCCTGTCCACGCTCGTCGTCAACAAGATCCGCGGCACCTTCAAGGCTGTCGCCGTCAAGGCGCCCGGCTTCGGTGACCGCCGCAAGGCCATGCTCGCCGACATCGCCATCCTCACCGGTGGTCAGGTCATCTCCGAGGAGGTCGGCCTCAAGCTCGACACCGCGGA
>JAAYSB010000061.1 GCA_012518475.1 Intrasporangiaceae bacterium
CGAGGAGGAGCGGCCGTGACCCGCAGGCGGGGTCCCAGGTGCGCGGGGGCGGGGTTCTTCCATTAGGTCTCCGAAACTGCCTCCGGTAGAATGAATTATGTTGGAAAACAAGGATATTGGAGAGAAATTGACCGAGACATGGACGCCTCAGGACGACGCAATCCTCGAGGCTCGGAGAGTGGCGAAGATGGCGAGCGACACGGTGACCTGGGCGGCAGACCAGGCGGAGACCGTCGGCGAGGAGGGCACCACCATTGAGCTGCACGACCGGGCGAACCACTCCGCCGGCGTCTCCTGGGGGTTCTGTGCAGAGGTGACCACCGAACCGGAGAGCCCCTGGGCTGTCCTGAGAGCGTGCATCGGCGACCGGGTCCGCCCGGGGCACGAGGCCGAGCTGGACCGAGTCATCGAGGCCGTCAACCTCCGAGGGGACTCGGACTGGCGCAGCGTCGAGTTCAACGCGCCACCCTTCCGCTACGTCCGCGAGGACGACCTTGTCTTCCTCGAGGCGCGGTACCAGCCGGACCAGCTGAACGACAAGCACATGTACTGGCTCAACTGGCACTTCGACTGCGTGATGATGAACCACACTCCCGACGACGAGTTCGAGCCGCACCTGATGGCGGACCACGTGGAGGACGACGACGACTGCGTCTGTGACGACTGCTGGCCGCTCGAGGAGCGGAACCAGACCGTCGTCACGTACCCGGCGCCCTGAGTCGCACGCTCTGTAGGGTTGAGACCATGATGAAGAAGAGTCGTGTGAGGAACTCGGTCCTGACCATTGCCGCACTGGGGGCGGCGTTGAGTCTGTCAGCCTGTGGCGGGGGGAGCTCTGAGGAGACCCAGGCCAAGGAAGCGATCTCGGCGAGCTTCCTCGAGACAGGAGACGACACCTTCGTCGTCGACGAGTCCCAGGCCGACTGTGTCGGCGACGGACTCGTCGACGAGATCGGAGTCGATGGCCTCAAGGAATACGGCCTCCTCAACGAGGACGGGACCCTCTCTGAGGGGCTCGACGGATCGATGGGGATGAGCGATGAAGACGGTCAGCGCGCCGCGGACGTGATGTCCGACTGCCTCGACATCAAGGAGGCCATGATGGCTTCCTTTGCTGAGGAGGCGGAGGAGGGCGACGAGGCTACCGTGCAGTGCATGGATGAGGCACTCACCGATGAGACCCTCAACGAGTTCCTGAAGATGCTCTTCACCGGCGACGAGCAGGCCGCACAGCAGTTGCTGGTGACCGAAGAGCTGATGCAGTGCATGCTCTCCGCCGAGCTCGGCGGCTGACGACTCCACGCGGAGGCGGCGCCGGGGAAGCCGTCAGGGTCCTCCTGACCGTCGTTCCCGGAACGACTTCATCCGTCCCTGCCCGGCCCGGCTGACCCCTTGAGGGTCGCCGGGTCGGCCGGGGTTGTCGGCTGCCGGATGGAGGGGGCGGGGTTCGCCGCCTAGGTGTTCCAGTCCTGGTCCGGTGGAATTGATTCCTTTGAGAGACAATGGAATTGGAGGAAACTGTGCCGCTATGGAGCCCTGACCCGGTGAGGTTCATCGAGACACTCACCGGACACACTGGTGACCTGGTCCGACCCGGACACGAGGCCGCCGTCGACGCTGTCGTCACGGTAGCCAACCGTGAGGCGGCGGAGGAGGCCGTCACGGACGTGCCTACGTCCCCCTTCATCTATCACCGCGACGGCGACAGGGTCATGGTGTCGGTGCACTTCCACCCCCAGGACCTCACCCCGCAGCAGATCAGGTGGGTGGAGCGGTGCTGGGAGGTCTATCACGTGAACCACGTCCGCGATGACCTCTTCGAGCCGCACATGATGGCAGTCCACTTCGACGACACCGACGACTGCGTCTGCGACGACTGCTGGCCCCTCGAGGAGCGACCCGGCTATCGAGCCGGGGCCTCAGCTGCCCCGACCTGTTGAGCACTAGGGTCGGAAGGTCACCTTGACCGCTGCGGCAGCCGGCCCGGCTGCCGCGGTGGTCAGGGCCGTGCGGAACTGCTCGAGGGCGAACTCGTGGGTGACGATCCCATCGATTCGATAGCCCGGTTCCGCGAGCCACTCGATCACCTGGCTGAAGGCGGTCCGGCCGCCGAGGGCCGGCTCCGGACCGGAGTTGATCGTCCCCTGGATGGTCAATTGACGCGCCCAGACGAGGGACCAGTCGACCAGCTGCACGCCGGCGGCACCGACGAGGACGAGCATCCCGGTCGGACGGAGCATCCGCATCCCGAGGTCGATCGTCGAGCGGGCTCCGACGCAGTCGAACACCGCATCGACACCCTGCTCGAGGATGACCTGCTGCTGCATGGGCGGGCGGGGGCGGACCAGCCTCCCGCCGTCCGTCTCGGCGAGGGTCTCGATCGCCGCATTGCCGGCGGGGAGAAGCCGTGAAGCACCGACCTCCATCGCCCTGGTGCCGCCGAAGTCTCCGGGAGCGACGACGGCGATGTCGAGATCGGGGTGGAGCAGCCGCAGGGCGGCCGTGACGAGAAGTCCGACCGTGCCTGGCCCGATGACGACGACGCGGTCGCCGGTGCGCTGCCACCGCAGGGCGGCATGCAGGCTGATGGCGGCAGGTTCGGCGAGGACGGCCCGGCGCGCCGGGATGTCCGCCACGGCATACGCGAGCGACTCGTGCGTGACCAGGGACTCCGACCAGCCTCCGCCGACGGTGAGGTCGAAGCCGGTGCCGGGCGAGACGCAGCCGAGCGTTCCGGGTTGGTCGAACCGAAGGCACGTCCCGGGGTGCCCTTGCGCGCACTGGCGGCAGAGGTCCTCGAATCCCCGCTGCGCGCACGCGATGACGGGGTCGATGACGACCCGGTCACCCTCACGCAGGTTCCGGACGCCCCGGCCGGTCTCAGTCACGACGCCGACCACCTCGTGGCCGAGGACCTGGCGCGGTGAGGTCCAGAAAGCGGAGAGCCGCGGCGAGTCCTTGGCGAGGGCGATCCCGAGGTCGCTACCGCATACTCCGGCGAGCTCCGGGGCGATCCGCACCCAGCCGTCGGCTGCCGGGAGGGTCGGGACGGGGAGATCACGTTCGAGGCGGACCACCCCACCGGGTCCCCAGCCGGTGCGGCGACCCATGCCGCGGGGGAGGAGTCGGCCGGCCGTGGCCAGCGCATACCGGTGCAGTGCGGTGTCCGCGATGACCGCACGCATCGTCGTCCGGGAAGTCACGGAACCATGGTGCCGCACGCACGCAGTGGGAGTGTGGATCCCCCGCCGACCCACACTCCCACTGCGCTCCCTCACCTACTTGAGCGAGACGATCACCCCACCCGAGAACATCGAGTCGTGCAGCTCGATCTCGACGGGAGTGGCCCCCTCCGGCATGTCGAACACGAGCGTTCCGCTCATCGTGTTGCCGGGGTTGATGTCCGTGAGCCACAGGTCGTTGTCGTCCATGTAGATCGCGGCGCTCGAGTTGGCGTCGAAGGTACGGCCCTGCTCGTCACGGACCTGCTGGTTGCTGTCCGACATCATCTGGGCCTCGTCGCCGATGTTCGTCACGCTGATGTGGACGAGGTGGAACCGCCCCTGCGCCTTCTCGCTGAGGAACTCGCTGCCCAGTTCTGTGCCGCCGTCCTCGACGCCGGTGACGACGAACTCGAACTTCCCGTCGCGGACCGGGTCGCCGATGCCGGGCTGCTCCTCGGCCGGCTCCGCCTCGGGCTCCGCGGGCTCCTCAGCCGCCGCCTCGTCAGTGGCTGCCTCCTCCTCCGTGGTGGCGTCCTCGGTGGGATCTGCAGAGTCCTCCGCGGGCTGGTCCTCAGCAGTGTCGGTTGCGGTGGTGCCGCTCGCTGGGGTCTGCGTGCCGGAGTCGTCGCCGCCGATGAGGCTGGACAGGACGAAGAACAAGACGAGCGCGAGGATGACGGTGAGGATCTTGTGCCGTGCGAACCAGCTCTTCTCCTTGGCCGGGGGCTCCGGCGCGGGCGGGTTGGCCGGCTGCCAGTCGGGGTGCGGCTGCTGCGGGGCTGGGGTCTGTGACATGGTGCGGGTTCCTTTCGTCGGGCACCGGTGGTGATGTGGCCCCAGTCCATCCCGGGCGCTGCCCGTACGTCCCCGGTCGATCGGATGGACCGGACCAGCCGATCGGGGGAGGTTCCGGGTTGCAGGATGACCCGATCGGGGGAGAGGACTGTCGGTGCCGTCGCCTAGTTTGGAGTCATGACCTCCGCGACGGGCAGTTCCGTGAGAGCCGCAGCCGGCGGCTCCGGCCGAAGCTGGCGGGAGCGGCTGACCGGTCCGACCCTTCGGACGTGGCTGCTGTACTTGCCGCTCGTCACCCTGAGCTCGGTCTTGGCCGCCTCGACCTGGGACTCCCGGAGGGCGGACCATGAGGCGCTCGACGTCACCACGACCATCGCGATGCTCGTCTGGCTCGTGGGCATCCTGCTCGCCGTGAGCCTGGCGTGGCGACGGCGATATCCGGTCGCCGTTGCCGTCCTGACCGCAGCCGTCACCCTGCTCCTGCCCCTCGACCCCGTGGCGGCCCTCATCGCGTTCGGATCCCTCGCGGTGCGCCGTCTCGACCGCGTTGTCGGGGCCGTCGCCGCACTGACCGCTCTGGCGACCCTGGTCTCGACATGGCGAGACTCCCGGGGCCTGACCGAGCACAGCTCGTTCTGGCGGATCCTCCTGTCGCCTGAGGGCTCAGAGCCGCTCTCGCTGTGGGGGGTCATGGCCATCAGCGCCGCTCTCCTCGCTGTCTCGTTCGGGATCGCCATGCTCGTTCGGGACAAGGCGCGCAACCGCAGCCACCAGGAGGAGGGGCGCGTGCATCAGCAGGTCGTCGCCGGCCTCAACGACGAGCTGGCCCGCCAGGCCGAACGGGAGCGGCTCGCGCAGGAGGTGCACGACGCACTCGGGCACCGGCTCTCCCTGCTGTCGCTCCACGCGGGCGCCGTCCAGGTGCGCGCCAAGGACCCGGCCCTACGGGAGTCCGCTGACCTCGTCCGGGCCGGAGCCGAGCAGGCGATGACCGATCTGCGCTCGCTGCTCACCATGCTGCGTCGCCCCGGGGGCCCGGACGTCGCCGACTCCATCCCCGGAGTCCACGACCTCGCCCTCCTCATCGACGAGACCTCGAGGACCGGCATCACCCTGGTCTCCACCGTCCAGCTCGAGTCGATCGAGGAGCTCGACGACCTCACCAGTCGGAGCGCCTTCCGGATCGCTCAGGAGATGCTCACCAATGCACGACGGCACGCACCCGGCATCGGCGTGCGCTTCCTCGTGCGAGCAACCCCGCAGGCCGGGGTCATCATCGAGTCCGCGAACCACCTTCCGCCGGACGCTGACTCGCATGTCGTTGCCGGCTCGGGACTGAACGGGATCCGCACGCGAGTCGATCAGCTGGGTGGCGACTTCCGCCAGTGGGTCGACGACAGCCGTGTGTTCCGGGTCGCCGTACGACTGCCGTGGGTCGCCAAACCGGACGCCGGCCCCACGCAGTGGCAGCCGTGGCGAATCGGAGAGGAGCATCGTCGATGACGGTCAGAGTCCTTCTCGTCGATGACGACCCGCTCGTCTGCCGGGGGCTGGAACTGCTGCTCAGCGCCGAC
>JAAYSB010000062.1 GCA_012518475.1 Intrasporangiaceae bacterium
GACGCTTCGCCGAGATCCTCCGGCGGCGAGCCGCGATGTCCGCGGTGAGCGCCTCGATCTCCGCTGTGAGCTCGCCCGCCCGGTCCTGGCGGGCGAGGGCGGCGTCGAGTGCGGAGTCGAGCGACGCATACCGATTCGTCGTGAAGGCGCTCGTCCACGTCTGCCGACCACCCGGACCACCCGCGGAGTCCGCCTGTTCCCACCTCGGGGTGCCCCCGGTCGCGGATCGACCCACCATGGAACCAGTATGCGTGGCGGACCAGGGTGCAAACCCTGGGATACTGAGGGCTATGTCTGGTCAGCCTGTCGGTCTCGGTATGCCCGCCCTCCCGCCCCCCGTCCTCGCGCCTCGGCGCAAGACGCGCAAGATCAAGGTCGGCAAGGTCGACGTCGGCGGTGACGCACCCATCTCGGTGCAGTCGATGACGACGACGCCGACGACCGACATCAATGCCACGCTCCAGCAGATCGCCGAGCTGACCGCCTCCGGGTGCGACATCGTCCGTGTCGCCTGCCCGAGCCGTGACGATGCCGAGGCGCTGCCCATCATCGCGCGCAAGAGCCAGATCCCGGTCATCGCCGACATCCACTTCCAGCCGAACTACGTCTACGCGGCGATCGACGCCGGCTGTGCCGCGGTGCGCGTCAACCCGGGCAACATCCGCCAGTTCGACGACCAGGTCGGCGAGATCGCCCGCCGCGCCAAGGAGGCCGGCGTCTCGATCCGGATCGGCGTCAACGCCGGCTCGCTCGACAAGCGACTCCTGGAGAAGTACGGCAAACCGACCGCCGAGGCGCTCGTCGAGTCTGCGGTGTGGGAGGCCAGCCTCTTCGAGGAGCACGACTTCCACGACTTCAAGATCTCGGTCAAGCACAACGACCCTGTCGTCATGGTCCGTGCCTATGAGCTGCTCGCGGAGCGGGGGGAGTGGCCATTGCACCTCGGCGTCACCGAGGCCGGTCCGGCGTTCCAGGGCACGATCAAGTCCTCCGTCGCCTTCGGCGCACTGCTCTCCAAGGGCATCGGGGACACTATCCGGGTCTCGCTCTCGGCCCCGCCGGTCGAGGAGGTCAAGGTCGGCAACCAGATCCTCCAGTCCCTCAACCTCAAGCCGCGCAAGCTCGAGATCGTCTCTTGTCCGTCGTGTGGTCGCGCCCAGGTCGACGTCTACACCCTCGCCGACGAGGTGACCGCCGGCCTCGAGGGGCTCGAGGTCCCGCTGCGGGTCGCGGTCATGGGCTGCGTCGTCAACGGCCCGGGGGAGGCCCGCGAGGCCGACCTCGGGGTCGCCTCCGGCAATGGCAAGGGCCAGATCTTCGTCAAGGGCGAGGTCATCAAGACCGTCCCCGAGAGCCAGATCGTCGAGACCCTCATCGAGGAGGCCATGCGGATCGCCGAGGAGATGGGCGAGCCCATCGACGGGCAGAGCGCCGGAGCCCCCACCGTCACCGTCGGCTGACCCGCCCTGCCGAGTCACCCCTTTCCCGCCCGATGCGGGTAGTGCCTTCTGTGGGCGCGTAATTTGCCCGCCCATAGAAGGCACGTGGCGCCCTGGGCGGAAAAGGTGAGGTGGGGCGGTTTCCCGCACGGGTGGGCTGTCTGGGGCTAGCCTGGCAGCGTGCTGCGCACGAGGTCACCGATCCGACCCCTCCAGCCCGCCGATCGTGAGGCGGCGCTGGAGATCTGCGCACGGGACATCGCGAGCAACGTCTTCGTCGCCTCCCGCATCCTCGACGGCGCGATCGAGAACCAGCCCCAGGCCCTGCTCGCCCACCGCGTCGGCCGCCACGTCGACTCGCTGCTCTGGGCCAACGCCAACGTCGTGCCGGTCGAGACCAGCCCCGAGAGCCGCGACGCCTTCGTGGACCGGCTGCGCCGCAACCGCCGTCAGGTCGCGAGCATCCTCGGCCCGAAGGAGCAGGTCGAAGGGATCTGGTCCCTGGTGGCCCCGACCTGGGGAGAGGCCCGCGAGATCCGGTCCAGGCAGCCCCTTGCCGTCACGAGCACGCCACCGTCGGCGCTCGGCATCACCCTGGACCACCGGGTCCGGCGCGCTCAGCCGGGTGAGGCCGAGATCGTCCTGCCCGCTGCCGAGCACATGTTCACCCACGAGATCGGCTATCCCCCCTACATCGGCTCACCGCGGGCCTACCTCGCCGCGATCGCCGGACTGATCCGCCGCGGGCACACCTACATCGCGACCGACACCGGCCCGGACGGCGCCGAGCGCGTCATCTTCAAGACCGACATCGGCAGTGCAGCCCTCGGCTGCGTCCAGCTCCAGGGGGTCTGGCTCGCCCCGGAGCTGCGCGGCAGGGGGTATGCGGTGCCCCTCATCGCCTCCGCTGTCGAGCTGGTCATGCGGGACGTCGCCCAGCTGGTCACCCTCTACGTCAACGACTTCAACCTGCCGGCACGCGCCGCATACCGCAGGGTCGGGTTCGTCGAGGCCGGAGACCTGATGACGGTGCTGATGTGAGGTGTGGCTCACCTCCCGCCCGCCCCGGTGTGAAGTGCCCGACATTCCAGCGCATGTGACGCTCAGCACCACCGGCCCGTCAGGCTGTGAGGGCAACCCGCCACAGCCCTAGCCTTGGGCCATGGCCGTACTCCAGTGGACCACGCTCACGCCCAACGACTTCGACGACGTCCGGACGCTGGCCCAGATCTGCCTCGACCACGACGGCGGACTGCCGGACCTGGTCGACGAGGCCCACCTCCGCCGCTACTTCTTCGGCGACGAGACGATGGCCGGCCGGGACGAGCTCGGCGAGCTGGTCGCGATCGCCTCCCTCACCTACGACGAGGTCGGCACCCGCATGGTGAGCGGCCTGGTGCACCCGTCCTTCCGCCGGCAGGGTCATGGTGAGTCCCTCGTGTCGTGGGCCCGTAAGAAGGCGCCGGGGATGCCGATGAAGGTCGTCGCCGAGACGATGTCGCCTGAGGCCGAGACCCTGTATGCGAACAGCGGCCTGACCCGCACGTACGCCGAGTACGTCATGTGCCATGACCTGTCGCACATCTCGCGGATCCCGCTGCCGGAGGGCGTGACGACCGAGCCGTTCACCGAGGAGACGGCGCACGACTTCTTCGTCGCCTACCGCGAGTCCTTCGGTGACCAGCCGCTCTTCCCGAACCCCTCGGAGGAGGACTGGCTGGCTATCTCCCGCCAGGACCCGGACTTCCGCCCGGAGGACTCCCGCGTCGCCTACAGCCGCGGTGGCGCACCGATCGGCCTCGTGACGGTGTCGGGCAACTGGATCGACCAGGTCGGCGTCGTGCCGACGTGGCGCGGGCACCGGATCGGGGCCCACCTCGTCGTGCGCACCCTCACCGCCCTCAAGGCCGCCGGCGAGAAGTCGGTCTGGCTCAACGTCGGTGTGACCAACCCATCGTGGGAGCTCTACAAGCGCCTGGGCTTCACCGTGCACGGCACCCGGGCCCGCTACGAGGACCGGACCACGCGACTGCCGAACGGACAGGACGAGGCGACCACTGATGCCGGGGCACCCGACGGCTCCGATGAGGCCGCCGAGAACCTCGGCGAGCACGCCACCGCCTAACGGTTCGGACCCCTCACGTCCGCTCGGTATCCTTGGCCCGGTCACCCGACCGCCGCATACCTCATTCCAAGGAGACCGCCACCGTGGCCATGCGCATGTCGTCCCTGTTCCTCCGGACCCTTCGCGAGGACCCGGCGGACGCCGAGGTGCCGAGCCACAGGCTGCTCGTCCGGGCCGGCTACATCCGTCGGGTGAGCCCGGGCATCTACACCTGGCTCCCGCTCGGTCTGAAGGTACTGCGGCGCGTCGAGACGATCGTCCGCGAGGAGATGGACGCCATGGGCGCCCAGGAGCTCCTCTTCCCGGCGCTGCTGCCGAAGGAGCCCTACGAGGCCACCGGGCGGTGGACCGAGTACGGCGACAACATCTTCCGGCTCCAGGACCGCAAGAAGAACGACTACCTGCTCGGGCCGACGCACGAGGAGCTCTTCACCCTCGCGGTCAAGGACCTGTTCAGCTCCTACAAGGACCTGCCGCTGTCGATCTATCAGATCCAGACCAAGTACCGCGACGAGGCCCGTCCGCGCGCGGGGCTGCTCCGCGGTCGCGAGTTCGTCATGAAGGACTCCTACTCGTTCGACATCGACGACGAGGGCCTCGAGAAGGCCTACCAGCAGCACCGCGACGCCTACATCAAGATCTTCGACCGGCTGGGCTTCCACTACGTCATCGTCGAGGCGATGGCCGGTGCCATGGGTGGATCGAAGAGCGAGGAGTTTCTCGCGACCGCTGAGAACGGCGAGGACACCTATGTCCGCTGTGACGCCTGCGGATTCGCCGCTAACGTCGAGGCCGTCCGGGTCCCGGCGCCGGAGGCGGTGACAGTCGACGGACTGCCAGCCGCGCACGTCGAGGACACCCCGGACACCCCGACGATCGAGACCCTTGTCGCGGCGGCCAACTCCAACCACCCCCGCGCGGACGGTCGGGCCTGGACAGCGGCCGACACCCTCAAGAACGTCCTCGTCATGCTGACGCACCCCGACGGCACCCGCGAGCCGCTCGCCATCGGTGTCCCCGGAGACCGCGAGGTCGACGAGAAGCGCCTCACCGCCCAGATCGAGCCCGCGACCTTCACCCCCTTCGAGGAGAAGGACTTCGCGCAGCACCCGACCCTGGCCAAGGGTTACATCGGCCCCGGCGTGCTCGGTGCCGACAACGCCAGCGGCATCCGCTACCTGCTCGATCCGCGGATCGTCGCCGGGACGTCCTGGATCACCGGAGCCGATGAGCCCGGCAAGCATGTGTTCGACCTCGTCGCCGGCCGGGACTTCACCGGTGACGGCACCATCGAGGCCGCCGACGTCCGCGCCGGAGACGCCTGCCCCTCGTGCGAGGGGCCGCTACAGACCGCCCGCGGCATCGAGATGGGCCACATCTTCCAGCTCGGCCGCAAGTACGCAGAGGCCCTCGACCTGCAGGTTCTCGACCAGAACGGCAAGCTCCGCACCGTGACGATGGGCTCCTACGGCGTCGGCGTCTCGCGCGCCGTCGCGTGCATCGCCGAGGGCAACCACGACGAGTTCGGACTGGTCTGGCCGCGGGGCATCACCCCGGCGGACGTCCACATCGTCGCCACCGGCAAGGACGACGACGTCTTCACCTATGCCGAGGAGCTGACCCGTGAGCTCGAGGCCAACGGCGTCGAGGTGCTCTTCGACGACCGCAAGAGCGTCAGCCCGGGCGTGAAGTTCAAGGACGCCGAGCTCATCGGCGTCCCGACGATCGTCGTCGTCGGCCGGGGTCTGGCCGACGGGGAGATCGAGATCAAGGACCGCCGCAGCGGTGAGCGACGGAACGTGCCCACCGGCTCGGCGGTCGCGGAGGTGCTGGCCGAGATCGGTGGCTGAGCCCGACCTCACCCTGCTGCTCCTCATGGTGGTGGCAGGGTTCGCTGCCGGATGGGTCGACGCTGTCGTCGGCGGGGGAGGCCTCATCCAGCTGCCGGCGCTCGTCCTCGGATTCCCCGGGGCGACGCCGGCGCAGCTGCTCGCGACGAACAAGATCTCGTCGATCTTCGGCACGGCCACGAGCTCGATCACCTATGTCCGACGGATCCGACCGGACCTGCGCACCGCGCTCCCCATGGCCGGTGTCGCCTTCCTCGGCGCTGTCGGTGGCGCCCTCATCGGGGTTCGCATCCCCAAGGAGGCGTTCAACCCGATCATCCTCGTGATGCTCGTCCTCGTCGGGGCATACACCCTCCTCAAACCATCCCTCGGCCAGGTGACGGCGCTGCGCTACACCGGGGTCCGGCATACCGTCACGGCCATGCTTGTCGGCTTCCTCATCGGCGTCTATGACGGGGCTCTGGGGCCGGGGACAGGCTCTTTCCTCGTCTTCGCTCTCGTGGGCCTCGTCGGCTATGCCTTCCTCGAGGCGAGCGCCAAGGCGAAGATCGCGAACTTCGCGACCAACCTCGGGGCGCTCGTCGTCTTCATCCCCGGGGGACACGTCATGTGGAAGGTCGGGCTCGCCATGGCAGCGGCGAACATCGTCGGTGGCTACGTGGGGGCGCGGACTGCCGTGACCAGAGGCAGCACATTCGTCCGTGCCGTCTTCATCGTCGTGCTCACTGCCTTCATCATCCGGATCGGCGGGGACCTCATCGGGGTGTGGTGACCGCCCACCTCGTGAGCGGGGATGTCACCGACGGCGCATAATCAGGCCATGTACCGGCATGTCGTCTTCGATCTCGGAGGCACCCTCATCGACACCTATCCCGAGCTCGACGCTGCCCTGTTGGAGGTCGTCGCGCTGGGCGGCGGCGAGGTCACTCGTGAGCAGGTGGAGACACTCACCCGCCAGTCCACGGCCACGGCGATCGCGGGGCTGAGTGAGCGGTTCGGGATCCCGGCCGCGCACTTCGAGGCGGCCACCACTGCACTCAAGCGGCGCTGGCGGGACTCGCCACCTCCGGCGATGCCAGGTGCCCGGGCCGTGATGGACCTCGTCGCGGCCAACGGTGGCCGCAGCTTCGTGGTCACCCACCGGGACCGCGACAGCGCGACCTCGCTGCTCGAGCAGCTGGGGCTGGTCCCCGACGACCTGGTCTGCCCCGGCGACGGCTTCCCCCGCAAGCCGGACCCGACCATGCACCGGGTGATCGCCCAGCGCCACGGACTGGATCCGGCCGACTGCGTCGGCGTCGGGGACCGGCCCATCGATGCGCAGGCAGCCCGGGCGGCTGGGATGGCGGCGGCCGTCCTCGAGGTGCCCGGGGTGGACAACGACACCGTCGCCGAGCACCGACTGGGCTCGATGGCCGACCTGCTGGCGCTGCTCACCGCGACGGCCCGCTGAGGCCGGCGCGCCACCTCAGTGGTTGCGCAGCGCCTCGATGAGCTCCTCCTTGGACATCGACGAGCGCCCCTCGATGTCGAGCTCGGCCGCACGTCTGCGCAGCTGCTCGACCGTACGGTCCTCGAAGTCCGACGCTGCGCCCCCACGCTCGCCGACCTCCTTCCGGGATGTCGCAGCAGCCGCGTTCGAGATGCGCGCCGCCTTCTCCTTGCTCGCGCCGTCCTCCCGGAGCGCCTCATACATCTCCGGGTCCTTGATCGAGGGGCCCGGGGCGTCCTTCTGCTTCTTCTTCGATGTGGCCATGAAGGCCACCGTAGATGTGTCTCACCCGCCCTGAACAGGCATAATGCGAGACTGCCTGCCGGGCTCGAAACCAGGCCTGGGGCGAGGTGAACAGAAAGCACCTGGCAGGTGGCCACGGGGTGAACTCCAGGCGGTAGCCTCGGCCCCGTGAGGTTCAACGAGCTCGAGC
>JAAYSB010000063.1 GCA_012518475.1 Intrasporangiaceae bacterium
AGGAGTAGTTCATGGGTTCCATCCGCGTCGCCATCGTTGGCGTCGGCAACTGCGCGACCAGCCTCGTGCAGGGTGTCGAGTACTACAAGGACGCCGACCCGGCGGGCACCGTCCCGGGTCTCATGCATGTGCAGTTCGGTGAGTACCACGTCAAGGACGTTCAGTTCGTGGCGGCGTTCGACGTCGACGACAAGAAGGTCGGCAAGGACCTCGCCGAGGCAACGAACGCCAGCGAGAACAACACGATCCGGATCTGCGACGTGCCGACCACCGGAGTCACGGTCCAGCGCGGCCCGACCCTCGACGGGCTCGGGAAGTACTACCGGATGACCATCGACGAGTCCGCCGCCGACCCGGTTGATGTGGTCCAGGTGCTCAAGGATGCCGAGGTCGATGTCCTCGTGTCCTACCTGCCGGTGGGCTCGGAGGAAGCCGACAAGTTCTACGCCCAGTGCGCCATCGACGCCGGTGTCGCCTTCGTCAACGCCCTGCCCGTGTTCATCGCGAGCGACCCGAAGTGGGCGGCGAAGTTCGAGGAGGCCGGCGTCCCGATCATCGGTGACGACATCAAGAGCCAGGTCGGCGCCACGATCACGCACCGCGTCATGGCCAAGCTGTTCGAGGACCGCGGAGTCGTGCTGGACCGCACCTACCAGCTCAATGTGGGCGGCAACATGGACTTCAAGAACATGCTCGAGCGCGACCGCCTCGAGTCCAAGAAGGTCTCCAAGACCCAGGCCGTCACCTCCAACCTCGAGGGACCCCTCGCCGGCAAGGTCGAGGACCGCAACGTCCACATCGGCCCCTCCGACTACGTCGCGTGGCTCGACGACCGCAAGTGGGCCTATGTCCGCCTCGAGGGTCGTGCCTTCGGTGATGTCCCGCTCAACCTCGAGTACAAGCTCGAGGTCTGGGACTCCCCGAACTCGGCCGGCATCATCATCGACGCCATCCGCGCCGCGAAGATCGCCAAGGACCGTGGGATCGGGGGCGCACTGCTCTCCGCCTCGTCCTACCTGATGAAGTCCCCGCCGGAGCAGCGCGAGGACACCGAGGGCCGCCGCCGGCTCGAGGCCTTCATCGCCGGCGACGAGGCTCGCTGAGGCAGACAGCTCTCACCTCGTGGGTGGAGTTCGGGTGGTCATCATGACCCCGGCTCCACCCACGACTGTTTGGTGCACATCGCGGGTGGAGTGCGGGTGGGCATCGTGACCCCACGCCCCGACACCGATCCACCGACTTCTGCCCCTGCTCATAGGTGTCGTAGGCGCCGAGAGACATCGGGTCTCGAGGGTCAGCCTCTGGGGAACTCGGCCGGTCGGGTTGGTCATGCTCATGCGCCCGGTCTCTCAGAGTCCACCACCCTCTTCCCTGAAGACCCGGCTTGAAAAGCAGGTCCCTCGCATCCGTCAACCGATCGCTGCCTCGAGGCGTCGAAGGAGTGTGTGGGGATGGCCCCGCGGCCCGGAGGGAGTCGTCATGAACGTTCGTCGCCTGGCAACCCTGGCCGTTCTCACGGTGGTGTGGACCCTCGGGGCCTCTACCTCGACCGCTGCCATCTCACCCCAGATCGTGACGGCGACCGGCGACCCGGCGTTCAGAGTCGAACGCATGGCCGGCCCCGACCGGTACGCGACCGCTGCGGCCGTGAGCCGACAGTTCTTCAGTCCCGGCGCTCCCGTAGCCGTCGTCTCGACCGGGACCGACTTCCCCGACGGCCTGGCTGCAGGACCTGCGGCGGCGCGCTGGGGCGGGCCGGTGCTCCTCACCCAGCCGACGATCCTCCCCGCGGCTACCCGAAGCGAGCTCGTGCGCCTGCGGCCGGCGAGGATCGTCGTGACCGGGAGCTCTGCGGTCGTGTCCGACACCGTCATGGCTGATCTACGCCGACTCACCACCGGGACGGTCACCCGCATAGGAGGGCCCGACCGCTATGCGACAGCGGCGGCTCTCTCCGCTGGCTCCTTCCCGGCGGGGGCGTCCCTGGCGTTCGTCGCCACCGGCCTGCTGTTCCCGGACGCTCTCTCCGCCGGTGCCGCGGCCGCTGTCCATCAGGCACCTGTCCTGCTGACCGGGAGCACCGCTCTCCCTGCGGCGACCCGGGCGGAGTTGGTCAGGCTGAGCCCCGATCGGATCATCGTCCTCGGCAGCGCCGGTGCCGTGTCCCACGAGGTCGCGGCGCAGCTGGGACAGATCGCGACGGTCGAGCGCGTCGGGGGCACCGACCGCTACGCAACGGCAACCATGGTGTCGGCGCGGTTCTTCGGCGTTAGCCGACCCGGCGTCATGATTGCGACCGGGCTCAACTTCCCAGACGCGATGGCCGCCTCTGCAGCAGCGACCGTGACGCGGGGACCGATCCTGCTCAGTCCCGTGAACGCTCTGCCCTCCGGCGTACAGAACGAGGTGGCACGGCTCACGCCACAGCGCGCCTACCTCCTCGGCAGCGCGGCGGTGGTGGGGATCGGCGTCGCGCAGGACGCCCAGAGAGTCCGCGGCGTGTGCTGGTCGGGGCGCGCCACCACTCCCGGTACGGCGCAGGTCATCAGTCAGGTGTCCGGGACCACCACCCCGAAGGTGGCCTTCACCCTGGACATTGGTGGCCGCCTCACGGGAGCCGCGCAGATCGTCGACTTCCTCGTGGCGAACCAGGTGTGCACGACCTTCTTCCCCACTTCGATCATGGCCGCCACCACAGAGGGTCGAGCGGTCATGGCGAAGATCGCCGCCCACCCTGAGCTCTTCGAGGTCGGCAACCACACAGTCTCGCATTGCGACCTCGTCGCGGGCGGTGGCGGGTCGCCGAGCGCGGCAGCGTGTAACCGGACGATGACGACGACCTTCGTGCGGTCGGAGATCGTCAACGCCGAGACGACCCTCCGCTCCCTCACCGGGATGCCCATCCGGCCCTACTGGCGCCCGCCCTACGGCTCGCACAACGCGATCGTGCGCAGCATCGCCTCCGGAGCCGGCTACACGAAGACCGTGATGTGGAACCGGGACACGATCGACTGGGATCCGGCGACCACGACGGCTCAGATCGTCTCGCGTTCCACCTCGCCGTTGCCTCCCAGCGGCTCGATCATCCTCGCGCACCTCGGGGGCTATCGGACCCGGGAGGCGCTCCCGCAGGTCGTCACCATCCTCCGCAACGCGGGTTACACGCTGACGAGCATCTCCGACATGCGCGACGGCTGACGAGCCCCGGGCGCCGTGGCTCTACCGGCTCAGCCCCCAGCCGGTAGTCCTCGAGCAGCAGCCGGGAGACCGGCCCTGAGTGTCAGGAAGGCTCAATGACGGCGAGGATCTCGCCCTCCTGGACGACATCGCCGGGCTCGACCTTCACCTCGACCACGGTCCCAGCGACCTCGGTCAGCACCGGGATCTCCATCTTCATCGACTCCTCGACGACGATCTCGTCCCCGACCTCGACTGAGTCACCGACCGCGACGGAGACGTTCATCACGTTGGCGACCAGTTCGGAGACGATGTGGATGTGAGCCATGGCACAGCAGCCTAGTGTCACGAGCTACGGCCGCGAGCACTGAACCCCAGTCCTCCGACTGGTCCGCCGCCGCACGGTTGTGGAAGACTCCGCGGCCCCTGCCCCGACCTGAACCACGGTGGTGGGATGCAGGCGAATGATGCCGGCGGTCGACGCTGCCTCGAGGGCGGCGGCGTCCAGCGCGTGTCCCTCCCTGACCTCGATGATGGCCGCGACGGGCCCGTTGCCGCCGAGATGGATCCAGTCCTGGCTCACCGGTCCTCACCCTCGGGGCCGGCAGCGCCGAGACGGGGCGCCGTGTCGTGGCGCTCGTCGTCGTCCGCATCGCTGCGGGAGTGCACGACGATGACGGTGATGTTGTCCCGGCCGCCACCGAGGCGGGCCTCGTGGACGAGCCGGTCAGCCGCGGCCTGCGGGTCGTCCTCGGCCTCGAGGATGACCGCGATGTCGGACTCGCTGACCTCGTTGGTCAGTCCGTCGGAGCAGATGAGAAAGATCTCCTCCTCGGCCGGGGGGAACACCCACAGGTCCGGCTCCATGGGATAGGACATCCCGAGCGAGCGGGTGATGACGTTGCGGCCCGGGTGGACGCGGGCCTCGGCCTCGGTGATGAGACCAGCCGATAGGAGCTCCTGGATCTCGGAGTGGTCGACGGTGACCTGGTGGAGGCGGCCGTCGACGACCCGGTAGACGCGGGAGTCCCCGACGTTGAAGACCGCCCAGTGATCACTGCCGAAGGCACTGACGACCGCGACCCCGGTCATCGTCGTGCCCATCCCGCGCCGCTCCGGGTGGTCATCCACCGAGCCGAGGATGCGCTCGTGGGCGTCACTGAGGGCGTTCTTGAGGTCGTCGGGGCGGATCGGGTCGTTCTCGACGACGTCCCCGACGATGTCGACGGCGATCGCGCTCGCGACCTCACCGGCCGCGTGTCCGCCCATGCCGTCGGCCACGGCGAAGAGCCGGTCCTCGACGACGAAGTTGTCCTCGTTGTGCTCCCGGACCCGACCGACGTCGGTCTGGGCGCCGGCGCGGATGACGAGCGGGGTCATGCGTCGGGCTCCTCGTCCTCGCTGGTGTCTCGTTCTGCGGTGTGACCGGTCGTGTCCTGGTCAGTGGCGTCCGGCTCCGTGGTGTCCGGGTCCGTGGTGTCACGGGGCTCGAGAACCAGGCGTCCGAACGAGGCGGACAGGACCATGTCGCGGATCTCGGCATACCGGTCTTCCCGCTCACTCCCGCAGGCTTCGCCGATGATGAGCAGCCCGGAGACCGGGCCATCACCGCGCGCCTCCGCCGACCTCTCCGGACCCTCGAAGAACCCGAGGGCGACAGCGCAGGCGGTGCTGGTGGGTGTGCGGTCGTCGGCGGTGTTGAAGGCCTGCGCCGCACGGCCGTCGACGCTCACCTCGAAGGGTTGGTCCGAGATCCCCCCCTGGCGCTCGGTCTCGGCCCGGAAGCCCTCGACGACCTCGTCGACCAGGTCCGGCGACGCAGGGACGAGGTGACGGACGATGAGCCGGCCTGCCTGCGGGTCGGCGGCGAAGACCACGTCCATGAGCGCGCCGCTGCTCAGCTGCGGCTGCCACGAGTCGGGGACCTCGACCGAGACCGCGGGAGGCGCCGGGAAGGTGGCGCTGGGCATCGCGAGAGTCGCCATGGCTCCTCCTTCTCGACGTCATTGCGCGTGTCCGTGGCCGCACGGCGTCCGGTTCGCGGCAGTCAGCCGGACCTGCCTTCGTCCGCCGGTGCCCATCCACTGTATGAGGTGCCACTGTATGAGGTGAATCAGGTGGCTGCGATGGGGAGGGCTCCCCGGTGCTCGGGAGCGACTACGACTCGGTCGACTCCGGTTGCTCGGCCCACCACGAGAGCAGGCGCTCGCGGGCCGCGTCTTTGCCGATCGGTCCCTCGTCGAGACGGACCGCGAGCAGGTGCTTGTAGGCCCTCCCGAGGATAGGACCGGGACGGATGCCGAGGGCCTGGGCGATCTCGTGGCCGTCGAGCTCGGGGCGGACGGCGTCGAGCTCCTCCTGAGCCTGGATCTCGGCGATCCGCCGCTCGAGGTCGTCATAGGTGCGGGCCAGCCTCTGGGCCTTGCGGACGTTGCGGGTCGTGCAGTCGGCACGGGTCAGACGGTGCAGCCGCGGCAGGAGCGGGCCGGCGTCGGTGACATAGCGCCGGACGGCGGAGTCGGTCCACTGTCCGTCGCGATAGCCGTGGAAGCGCAGGTGCAGCTCGACGAGCCGGGAGACAGCCTTGGTGGTCTCCTTGTCGAAACGCAGCGCCTGCATCCGCTTGCGGGTCAGCTTGGCGCCGACGACCTCGTGGTGGTGGAAGCTCACCCCACCGCCGGGCTCGAACCGGCGGGTGGCGGGCTTGCCGATGTCGTGCAGAAGGGCCGCCAGACGCAGGACGAGATCCGGCCCGGGCACGTCCTCGGCCGGGGCATCCGGCGCACCCTCGAGAGCGATCGCCTGCTCGAGCACGATGAGCGAGTGCTCATAGACGTCCTTGTGCCGGTGGTGCTCGTCGACCTCGAGCTTGAGCGCAGGCACCTCGGGCAGCACCCGCTCGGTGATACCGGTGCTCACGAGCAGCTCGAGCCCGGCGCGGGGGAAGCCGCCGAGGAGCAGCTTGACGAGCTCGTCACGGACCCGCTCCGCTGAGACGATGTCGATCGTCGCAGCCCGCTCGGTCATCGCCTCGAGAACGCGAGGCGCCACGGTGAAGCCGAGCTGCGAGACGAAGCGGGCTGCCCGCATCATCCGGAGCGGATCGTCCCCGAAGGAGATCTCCGGGTCAGTCGGGGTGTCCATGACCCGCTCGCTGAGGTGACCCAGACCCCCGTGCGGGTCGACGAAAGCGAGCTCCGGCAGCCGCAGCGCCATCGCGTTGACCGTGAAGTCCCGGCGCAAGAGGTCGTCCTCGAGGTTGTCCCCGAACGCCACGACCGGCTTGCGGGTCTGCCCGTCATAGGCATCGGCCCGGTAGGTGGTCACCTCGACGGTGACCGGCCCCTTCGTCGCACCGATCGTCCCGAACTCCTTGCCGATGTCCCAGAAGTGGTCCCCCCACGCCTTAAGGATCGCGGCGGTCTCCTGCGGGCGGGCGCTGGTCGTGAAGTCCAGATCGGGTGAGCCGCGGCCGAGGAACGCGTCCCGGACCGGCCCCCCGACGAGCGCGATCTCGTGTCCGGCCTCGGTGAACCGTCCGCCGAGGTCACGCAGCAGCGGGACGACGGGCGCGAGGTTGGCGACCGCCTGCTCGAGCAGCGCGCGGTCCGGCTTGCCGGAGCCGGTCGGAGGAGGGGTGGACGACACACCACGAGGGTATGCGCTCCACCGGACCTCCTCCACCGCCGCCATATCTTCCACCTACCAGCCGAACGGCGAACCGGCCCGCGATCGCCGACCCACCGACGCCACCCCGCTGACCGCGCAGGGATTCCGGATCGGTTCTTGCCCAGCGGGTTACAGTGAAGTGGTGAGCGAGGCTGCGACGAACCGGGGCGAGGAGCCGCGCCGCGCGCCCGAGCGCGGCCCGGCACGTTCCGCGGCCCCGCGGCTGTCGATGACGTCCCGTTTACCGGCCGTCGAGGAGCGCTCCGCCGGGGGAATCATCGTCGATGTGCACGGCGGCGAGGCCCGGATCGCGGTCATCGCCCGACGCAACCGGGCCGGGCGGATCGAGTGGTGTCTGCCCAAGGGACACATCGAGGGGGACGAGACCCTGCCGGAGACGGCGGAGCGTGAGATCGCCGAGGAGACCGGTATCGAGGGCCGGGTGCTCATCGAGCTCGGGACGATCGACTACTGGTTCGCCACCCCCGAGAAGCGGGTGCATAAGTTCGTCCACCACTACCTCCTCGAGGCGACCGGCGGATATCTCACCATCGAGAACGACCCCGACCAGGAGGCCATCGATGTCGCCTGGTTCCCGTTGCGTGAGGCCCACCGGCACCTGACCTTCCCCAACGAGCGCCGCATCGCCCGGATCGCCTGGATGCGCCTCGCCGGGGAGCCCTAGGTGACCCGTCCCGGGGGGAGCCGGTGATCCGAGCCCGGGCCGCCGGTGCCCTCGCGCTCGTCACTGCCCTCCTCACGGCGTTCGTGCCGGCCGGGTCCGCCGCCACACCCCCGGCCGCCGCGCACGGTTCAGCAGCCCTTGTCATCGGGCAGGACACTGTGCAGAACACCCTTCAGGAGGTCCTCGGCCCCGGCTCGGCCGGCGTCGAGATCACGCAGGTCAGTCCCATCGTCGCTGCCCCCGGCCAACCGGTCCGCATCTCCGGCACCTTGGACGTCGCCGATCTCGGCATCGACCTCTCCCCTTCGGCGGCCCCCACCAGCGAGCCGACGACCGGCCCGGCTGACGGCGAGGTCGAGGACCAGGCAGACCCTGAACCAACTCCGGTCGCGACCGTCGAGGTCCGCCTCGCACCCGAGCGCATCACCGACGGTGCGGCGGTCGCCGAGTGGGCGAGCAGTTCCAGCCCCTCCGCCGGTCCCCTGCTCGTCTCGCAGCCGGTTCTCGCCGGGGACCGGACACGCACCGCTGCGACGACGGTGCCGTTCAGCATCACCGTCGACGACCTCGACCCCTTCGTCGCGACGTCCTACGGGATCGCCCCCATCAGCATCCAGGTCTATCTGCCCGGACAGCCCGCACCGGTCCGCGTGGTCCACACGTTCCTCGGCTTCCAGGCAACGAAGGAGTATGCGCCGCTCGGCCTGACCGTCGTCGTCCCCTTCACCCTGCCGGCCGACCCGGCCCTCATCGGCGCGTTCGGGGAGGAGCGCGCCACCGCCTGGGAGGGCCTACTCTCCGAGAGCGGCCGGCTCTCCGAGCAGATCACCCTGGCCGCCGCACCGGGCGTCGTCTGGGCCGTCGATCCGCTCCTGCTCAGCGCCGGGCCCGCAGTGGTCGCGACAGACCCCTCCGCCTTCGACGCCAACGGTGAGCCCCTCGACGACAGCACGAGCCAGGGCACCGGGGAGGCCGGGGGCGCCACCAGCGGCGCATCGAA
Organism: Intrasporangiaceae bacterium; assembly: GCA_012518475.1. Lineage (GTDB taxonomy): Bacteria > Actinomycetota > Actinomycetes > Actinomycetales > Dermatophilaceae > F2B08. The sequence continues at coordinate 8,532 of JAAYSB010000063.1, forward strand.
CGGTACGGCCTCACCCAGGCCGGAGGATGGCGCATCCGATGCCCCACCCGATGACCTGCCGCCCGACCCGACCCCGGGACCGGCGGCGCGGGAACGAGCGGTGCGCGAGGCATACGTCCAACGGATGCTCGAGGCGGCAGCCGGCCGGGACATCATGCTGCTCCCCACCGGAGACGCGGACTTCGGTGCTCTCCCGGAGCAAGGTGTCGTCGGTGCCGGACCGGACGCCGCGAGGCGGCTGCTGCGGACCACACTCGATGTCGAGGAGGCGACGACTCTGCTCGAGAACGCGGGAGCCGCCGTCCGACCGGTCCTGTGGCCGGCCGGTGGGATGTGGTCGGCCGGGCAGGACGAGGTCCTGAGATCCGGAGCGGGTGGCGGTGGCTGGGACGTCCTGGTCGACACCGGGAGCATTGCCGCCGCCGACCTGGCCGCCGCCCAGGCCGCGCCTCTGGTCGGGCCGCGCGGTGGTCAGCTCCTCGCGTACGAGAGCGCACTGAGCACCCGGGTGGCCACCGCCGTCCGAGACGGAGGGCTCCTCGGGGGGCTCACTCTCATGGCCGAGGGCCTGATGACGCTCAACGAGCGGCCGGGGACCGCCCGCCATCAGGTCGTCGTCCTGGACCGACCGGCCGATCTGCTGACCGAGGACGCCGGCACTGACGAGTCCCCGGTCCCGGTGGACCTGCAGGCACCGCTGCGGGTCCTCGGGCAGGTCCCCTGGCTGACGCTCGGGCAGATCCCACGCGCGAGCGCGCCCGGTGAGCTGGAGGCCACCCCGACCGTAGATCCGGGCGGGATCCCGCCGACCGCCCTCACCGAGGAGCGCCTCGCCGGACTCGGGGACACCGAGGCCCGGCTCGAGCCTGCCGCCGCTCTGCGGGTCAACACCGGCATCGACCTGGCCACCCGCGGACGGGACAGCCTCGGACAGCTGCTCAGCTCCCGCTGGCGCAGTGCGCAGGAGGACTGGGACGGTGCCTATGCGCCACTCGCCGACCAGGTCGCCTCCACCTTCACGAGCATCCACATCCCCGCCCGCGACATCGCCTTCCTCGCCGACAGCGGTCTGGTGCGGGTCACCGTCGAGAACTCCCTCGACGACGGCCTGCACAACGCGACGATGGAGCTCGCCGTGGACCATCCCGTCCTGCGGATCGAGTCCGGACCGCAGCCGGTCGACGTCGGCGCCGACAGCCGCAGCACGGTGTCCTTCCAGGCCAGCGCGATCGCCTCCGGTCGGGTCTCGGTGACGGCGGTCGTCCGGACCGAGGACGGCATCATCCTCGGTGAGCCCACGACCTTCACGGTGCGGGTCTCGCCGACGTCGGACTGGATCTACTGGCTACTGGGCGGACTCGCCGGACTGGTCATTCTCATCGGAATTGTCCGCACCGTGCTGCGGCGACATCCCGAGCCTTGAGGGGTTGCCCACTTAGGATGGGCTGACAATCCCGGCACGCAGGACCGCTGGCCGGAGCCATGATGTGCGAGGAGGCGTCGGTGCAGGGGATCGGACCAGGAACCGTCCTGGGCGGCAGATACACCACACACGAGCTCGCGGCTCCGTTCGGCGAGGGCGAGCTGTGGACGGCCCGCGACTCGATCCTCGACCGCACGGTCACGATCGTCGCAGTCTCACGCCAGCACCCCAACGTCGCGGCCTTCCTCGACGCTGCTCGCCGGGTCGCCGGGCTCGACAACAACCGGTTGAGTCGCATCCTCGATGTCGGCACAGACGACGAGGTCGCCTATGTCGTCGAGGAGTCCCTCGAGGGGTCCCGCACCCTGACCGAGATTCTCGAGTCCGGACCCCTCCCGGCACCAGAGGTCCGTCGGATGGCCGGCGAGACCTCGCTCGTCCTCGACATCGCCCGTCAGCGTGGACTGCACCACCAGCGCCTCAACCCCAGCCACGTCCTGCGGACCCAGGACGGGGACGTCAAGCTGCGCGGACTCGCCACACTCGCTGCCCTCGCCGGGATCGACGACACGCCCGACCAGGAGGCCGCCCGCGAGGACGCCAAGAGTGTCGTTGCCATCACGTATGCCGGATTCACCGGCCTCTGGCCCCTCGAGGGTGACGGCGGCGGACTCG
>JAAYSB010000002.1 GCA_012518475.1 Intrasporangiaceae bacterium
AACCCTTCTGCTGCTCGCGGACCAGGTCCGGCAGCTCCGCAACGAGAGCCGCGGGGACGGTGAGCGGGTCGTGGGCAACCGGGTGAGGGTTGGCGGCGGTGATGGCGGCGATCTCGTCCTTGCCGCATACCCCGCACGCACTCGTGACGATCTCGGGCCGGTGTCGCGGTCGCTGGGCGAGTGACTCACCGGCGCGCAGCGTGACGTCGACGACGTTGAAGGTCGGCTGGCCGTCGCGGTCGACGTCGGTGCAGTGCATCATCCCGGCCACCGCCGACGGGTCGGTGAGTAGACCCTCAGTGACGAGGTGGCCGAGCGCGAGGTCGAAGTCATCGCCCGGGGTCCGCATCGTCACGGCGACGTTGTCCCGGACCCGCGCCTCGGTGGGTCCGTGCTCGACGCGGATCTGGAGGGGCTCCTCGACGGCGAGGGTCTCGATCCGGTCCAGCCGGGTGAGCGCAGCGGAGCTGTCATGACGGCTCGCCCGCACCCGACGCGTCACCCGGCCCATCCCGTCACTGTATGCGGTGGGGCGTTTAGCGCGGCCGCCTGCTGTCCTCCATAGTGGTAGCCGTGAGCGACACATCTTCGTGGGGGACCCCGCAGCACACCGCCGCCGACATCCCCGATGCCGGCGACCACATCGAGCCGATCGACCCGGTCGAGCCGCAGCCGCGTGAGCTGCCCGAGGCGCCCGAGCACCCGGTCGTCGATGAGCACCTCGGCCGCGTCGAGCTGTTCGACGACGGCGGACTGAACTGGCAGCAGGTCTCCCAGAAGCTCATCACGGCGCGCATCATCGTCCTCGCCGGGTGGCTCGCGCCGCTGCTCTTCGTAGCGGCTGCTCTGGCCGTCCTGGTCAGTCCATGGTTCTGGTTCGGTGCCGGTGCCATCGCGGTGGTACTGCTCTGGGGGCTGTGGCTCATCCGTCGCCAGGTGCCGGCGATGAGCTACCTCGAGCTCACCGAGGACCTCGTCATCCGCAAGGGGCTGATGTTCCGGCAGGTGTCGAGCATCCCCTACGGTCGCCTCCAGTACGTCGACGTCCAGTCGGGACCGCTCGACCGCAGGTACGGGATGACCACCCTCCAGATCTTCACCGCCTCACCCGCGACGAGCGCGACGATCCCCGGCCTGCCGATCGCCACGGCCGAGGAGATGCGCGAGCGGCTCATGGCGCGCGGCGAGGCACAGCGGGCCGGACTGTGAGCGACGTCGAGCCCACCCCCGAGGCCTCTCGGGTCGAGCGAGCACCCACGGCGGGGTCTCAGGCGGACCCGCCGGGCGTCCCGGACGAGGTCGCCGGCGAGTCTGTCGGGGACTGGCAGCGGCTGCACCCGGTCTCGCCGTTCCTGCGCGGCGGGGTCATGGTCCTCGCCTTCGGTGGCTATTTCATCTCACAGCGGATCGAGGACCTCGTCGGGATGCGCTGGGGGCCGGGGGGCCCGACCCCGGAGGAGATCGGGATCAGCCGGTTCCTCTGGGTCGTGCTCGCCTTCCTCGGGGTCCTCGCCCTCGTCGTCCTCTACGGCTGGCT
>JAAYSB010000064.1 GCA_012518475.1 Intrasporangiaceae bacterium
GCCTGCTCCACGGGCAGGTCCGCGAGACCCGCCTCGATCTGCGCGAGAACGTGTTCGACGTGGGTGCCGGCCTGACGGATCTCGAGGCCCTCACCGCAGCAGAAGATCGGCGTGACGCCGTGCCGGTAGGCCGCCTTGATCTTCGCGTTCACGACCTCGTCGGACTCGTTGTGGTACTCACGACGCTCGCTGTGGCCGACCGCGACATACGAGCAGCCGAGCTTGGCGAGGAAGGCACCGCTGATCTCGCCGGTGTAGGCGCCGGAGTCGTGCATCGACAGGTCCTGCGCGCCGTGCTTGATCTCGAGCTTGTCGCCGTCGATGAGGGTCTGCACGCTGCGGATGTCGGTGAACGGCGGCAGGACGGCTACCTCGGTCTTGGCGTAGTCGTGTCGACCGTCCTGGAGGGTCCACGCCAGCTTCTGGACGAGGTGCGTCGCCTGAAGGTGGTCGAGGTTCATCTTCCAGTTTCCCGCCATGAGCGGGGTGCGCGTGGTCATCGTTGAGGCTCCTTGTCGGACGCAGCGGTATGCGGTGAGCAGGCGAGCCGGTCGGCCCGCCTGCTCGGTGGTCGGGTTGAGGAGATCAGGTCTCCGTCAGCTGACAGATCAGTCTTCGGCGAAGACTGCGACGCCGGGGAGCTCCTTGCCCTCGAGGTACTCGAGGGAGGCGCCACCACCGGTGGAGATGTGACCGAAATCGTCATCCTTGAAGCCGAGCTGACGGACCGCCGCGGCGGAGTCGCCACCACCGACAACGGTGAGGGCGCCCTTGCTCGTGGCCTCGGCCAGCGCTGTGGCGACGGCCTTGGTCCCGGCTGCGAAGGGTGCCATCTCGAACGCGCCCATCGGGCCGTTCCAGAACACGGTCCTGGCGTCGGCGAGCTTCTCGGCGTAGGTCCGCGCCGACTCGGGGCCGATGTCCAGGCCCATCATGTCGGCGGGGATCTGGTCCGCCGGCACGGTGACGATCTCGGTGTCGGCCGAGAACTCCCGGCCGCACACGATGTCGGTGGGCAGGACGATGTCGACGCCGGTCTGCTCGGCGCGGTCGAGGTACTCCCTGCACGCGTCGATGCTGTCCTTGTCGAGCAGGCTCGTACCGACCTCGTGGCCCTGGGCGGCGAGGAAGGTGTAGACCATGCCTCCACCGACGAGCAGGCGGTCAGCCTTGCCGAGGAGGTTGTCGATGACGGCGAGCTTGTCGGCGACCTTGGCACCGCCGAGGACGACCGCGTAGGGACGCTCGGGGGCCTCGGTCAGCCGGCGCAGCACGTCGACCTCGGTGCGGACAAGTCCGCCCATGGCCGACGGGAGCCGCTTGGCCACGTCATAGACCGAGGCCTGCGCGCGGTGCACGACGCCGAACCCGTCCGAGACATAGGCATCGGCCAGACCGGCGAGGGCGTCGGCGAACTCGGTTCGCTCCTCCTCCGCCTTGGCGGTCTCACCCGGGTTGAACCGGAGGTTCTCGAGGAGGAGGACGTCCCCGTCCTCGAGGGCGGCCACCGCCTCCTGGGCGCTCGCCCCCACCGTGTCCGTCGCGAAGGCGACGGGACGGCCGAGGAGCTCAGCGAGCCGGGGCACGACCGGGGCGAGGGAGAACTTGTCCTCCGGCGCGCCCTTGGGGCGGCCGAGGTGGGCGCACACGATGACGCGTGCGCCCGCCTCAGCGAGCTCCTTGATGGTCGGCACCGAGGCGCGGACGCGTCCGTCGTCGGTGATCTGGGGCGTCTCCCCCGAGTAGTCGAGCGGGACGTTCAGGTCGGAGCGGACGAGGACGCGTTTGCCGCGCACGTCACCCAGCGAGGCGATGGCACTCATTGTCGAACCCGTTCCTCTCAGAGGTCCTTGCCCATGAGGACGATGAGGTCGATGAGGCGGTTGGAGTAGCCCCACTCGTTGTCGTACCAGCCGACGACCTTGACCTGGTTGCCGATGACCTTGGTCAGGCCGGCGTCGAAGATGCACGACGACGGGTCGGTGACGATGTCAGCCGACACGATCGGGTCCTCGGTGTACTTGAGGAAGCCCTTGAGCGGGCCCTCGGCGGCCTTCTTGACGATGGCGTTGACCTCCTCGACGGTGGTCTCGCGGCCGGCCTTGAAGGTGAGGTCGGTGGCCGAGCCGGTCGGGGTCGGGACGCGCAGGGCGTAGCCGTCGAGCTTGCCCTTGAGGTCGGGCATGACCAGGCCGATGGCCTTCGCGGCACCGGTGCTCGTCGGGATGATCGACAGGGCGGCGGCGCGGGCGCGACGCAGGTCCTTGTGCGGGCCGTCCAGGAGGTTCTGGTCCTGGGTGTAGGCGTGCACGGTGGTCATCAGACCCTGGACGATGCCGAGCTCGTCGTGCAGCGCCTTGGCCATCGGAGCGAGGCAGTTCGTCGTGCAGGACGCGTTGGAGACGATGTGGTGCTTCTCCGCGTCGTAGTCCTCGTGGTTGACGCCCATGACGAATGTGGCGTCCTCGTTCTTCGCGGGAGCGGAGATGACGACCTTCTTGGCGCCACCGTCGATGTGGGCCTTGGCCTTGGTCGCGTCGGTGAAGATGCCGGTCGACTCGACGACGATGTCGGCCCCGAGCTCGCCCCAGGGGATCTGGGCCGGGTCCTTCTCGGCGAACACCTTGATGGTCTTGCCGCCGACGGTGATCGCGTCATCCGTCGCGCTCACGTCTGCGTCGAGGACACCGAGGACGGAGTCGTACTTGAGCAGGTGCGCGATGGTTGCGTTGTCCATGAGGTCGTTCGCGGCGACGATCTCGATGTCGGCGCCGGACTTCTCGACGGCGCGGAAGAAGTTGCGGCCAATGCGGCCGAAACCGTTGATACCAACCTTGATGGTCACGGGTGGGTCACTGCCTCTCACGTGGGGGTGGTGCCGCCAGGAGCGGCGGCCTGGTTTTCCACCCCCAACCCTAGTGGTTCTCCACCGCTGGCGAAACTCAGGTCAGGCTTGTCCGCGCAGCGCCCAGACCACTGCGAAGATCAGCGTGGGATCACGGCTCGAGCATGTCCGGGGTGAGGTCCGCGTCCGTGCCCGGGATACCCCGTTCGGCCGCCAGCTTGTCGGCCATCGCGAGCAGCCGCCGGATCCGTCCGGCGACCGCGTCCTTGGTCATCGGCGGGCTGGCCAGCTGACCGAGCTCCTCGAGGGAGGCCTGCTTGTGCTCCAGGCGCAGGGTGCCCGCCTCCTTGAGGTGGTCGGGCACGTCGCCGCCGAGGATCTCCAGCGCACGCTTCACGCGCGCTCCCGCCGCGACAGCAGCGCGCGCCGACCGGCGCAGGTTGGCGTCGTCGAAGTTCGCGAGCCGGTTGGCGGTGGCCCGGACCTCGCGGCGCATCCGGCGCTCCTCCCACTCCAGGACAGCGGAGTGCGCGCCGAGGCGGGTGAGCATCGCGGCGATGGCCTCCCCGTCACGGATGACGACGCGGTCGACACCGCGGACCTCGCGGGCCTTGACCTGGATCTGCAGCCGGCGAGCGGCCCCGACCAGCGCGAGGGCGGCTTCAGGGCCGGGGCAGGTGATCTCGAGGGCGGACGAGCGGCCCGGCTCGGTGAGTGATCCGTGGGCGAGGAAGGCTCCTCGCCAGGCTGCCTCGGCGTCGCAGGCCGCTCCGGACACGACCTTGGGCGGGAGCCCGCGCACAGGACGGCCGCGCTGGTCGATCAGACCCGTCTGCCGGGCGAGCGCCTCCCCGTCGTGGACGACACGCAGGACGTAGCGGCTGCTCTTGCGCAGCCCGCTCGGGGACAGGACCAGCACCTCGGGACGGTGGCCGTAGAGCTCAGCGATGTCGCGACGCAGTCGGCGGGCGGCGTTGGCGGTGTCGAGCTCGGCCTCGATGACGATGCGACCGCCGATGATGTGCAGACCGCCGGCGAAGCGCAGCATGGCCGCGACCTCGGACTTGCGACAGCAGGGTTTGGTGACCTCGAAGCGACTGAGCTCGTCCTTCACCTTCGCTGTCATTGCCATGCGATCCATCCTGCCATGAGGTCGGCGCCGTCCTGTCCGCGCCGATCAGCGGCTCGAGAACAGGTCCTGGAGCGTCGCCGCGAGGCGGAGGGGGTCGTGCTGGCCGGGGGTGTTCCGGGCCGCGACCGGGGTCAGGACCAGCTCGGCCCCTACGGCGGCAGCTGCCGCGGCAAGCGGTCCGCGGTGGTCCGCGATCCGCGGGTCGGCGATGACGGCGTCGAGACGGATGCCCTCGCCGTACTCGGCGAAGGTCTCGATGAGCTGCTCGGGTCGCAGCCCCTCTGTCTCGCCATCAGGCAGGTCCAGGTTGAGGACGAGCACCCGTCGGGCCCGCGTCGCCCGCAGCGCATCCTTGAGGTCCGGCACGAGGAGGTGCGGCATGACCGACGTGAACCACGACCCAGGGCCGAGAATGACCCAGTCCGCGGCCCTGATCGCGGCGACGGACTCCGGGTATGCGGGTGGCTCGGCAGGAACGAGACGGACCTGACACACCCGTCCCGGGGCCCCCGCGACCTGAGCCTGACCTGCGACCGACACCACAGTCCCGTCGCGGTCGATATCGGCCTCGATGTCGAGCGGGACCGCCGCCATCGGCAGGACCCGGCCTCGGGCCCCGAGGAGGCGACCGACGAGCTCGAGCCCGGCGACCGGGTCGTCATAGAGCTCCCAGAGCGTGACGATGAGGAGGTTGCCCAGGGCGTGGCCTGCGAGCGGGCCGGTGCCCTCGAACCTGTGCTGCATGACGTCGCGCCAGGTGTGGCCCCACTCGGTGTCGTCACAGAGTGCGGCCAGAGCCATCCTCAGGTCCCCGGGTGGGAGGACGCCGAACTCTGTGCGCAGCCGACCACTGGACCCGCCGTTGTCGGCCACCGTGACGATCGCCGTCACGTCGTCGGTGAGCAGACGCACCGCCCGCAGCGTGGCCGCCAGGCCGTGACCACCACCCAGCGCCGCGACCGTGGGCTGGTTCCCGCCGATCATCATTCCTGGCCCAGGTCCCGGTGGACGACGAACGTCTCGATGTCGGCGGAGGAGAGCTCGGCGCAGATCCGTTCGGCAATCGCGACTGAACGGTGCTTGCCGCCGGTGCAGCCGACGGCGACCGTCGCATACCGACGGTTCTCCCGGAGATAGCCACGCAGGACTGTGTGGAGCAGCTCGACCACCTGGGTGACGAAATCCCTGGCCCCCGGCTGGGCGAAGACGTATCCGGCAACGTCCTCGTCGAGACCGTTGTGCGGACGCAGCTCGGGGATCCAGAAGGGGTTGGGCAGGAAGCGCAGATCGAAGACGAAGTCCGCGTCCAGGGGGATGCCGTACTTGAAGCCGAAGGACATGACGGCGAGGCGGGTGCCCGGACGCTGCTCCTTGGAGAACGCCGGGCGGATCTTGGCCGCGAGCTGGTGGACGTTCAGCCCGGAGGTGTCGATGACGAGGTCGGCCTGCGAGCGCAGGTCCTGGATGAGGTCACGCTCGGTCTGGATGCCGTCGAGCAGACGACCGTCGCGCTGGAGCGGGTGCGGACGCCGGACGCTCTCGAAACGCCGCACGAGTGCCTCGTCCGTCGCGTCGAGGAAGATGATCCGCGGGTGGAGACCGCGATCCTGCAGCCCGGTGATCGAGTGGGTGAGCTGGCTGAAGAAGCCGTGGGTGCGGACATCGACGATCGCGGCCGCTCGGATCGGCCCCGGGACGAGGTCGGTCTCGACGTCGTCGCCCAGGTCGGTGCGCCGTCGAGCCTCCTCGACGATCAGGTCGGCCACACCGTCGAGCAGCTGCGGCGGGAGGTTGTCGATGACATACCAACCCTCGTCCTCGAGGACGTTCGCCATCGTCGTCTTGCCGGCCCCGCTCATGCCCGTGATGATCAGCAGCGAGGCGTCACGGAGAGCGTCCAGCTCCTCGTCGGAGCCCGCAGGCTCCCTGCTGTCCGGCACACTCACGTCAGTTCCTCTCCTCGATCCCCTGCTGTGGCTCCCCATCCTCCCTGATCTCACCCGTCAGCGCATCAACGGCCGGCGCCTGGTCGGTGCCTGCCAGGGCGGACGAGATCTGGGCGGCGAGCGCCGGTCCGATGCCGGGCACCGCCGTGATCTCATCGGGCGCCGCCGACCGGATGCGTTTGAGCGAGCCGAAGTGGGTGAGGAGGGCCTTCTGCCGGGCCGGGCCGAGACCTGGGATGGTGTCGAGCGCCGAGCGGGTCATGGAGGCGCTACGACGCTTGCGGTGGAAGGTGATGGCGAACCGGTGCGCTTCGTCGCGGACGCGTTGCAGCAGATAGAGACCCTCACTCGAGCGGGGCAGGATCACGGGGAAGTCATCACCTGGCAACCAGACCTCCTCGAGCCGCTTGGCGAGGCCCACCACGGCGACGTCGTCGACGCCGATGTCCTCGAGCGCGCGCACGGCTGCACTCACCTGCGCCGGACCGCCGTCGACGACGACAAGATTCGGAGGATAGGCGAACCGTGCCGGACGGCCGTCCTCGTCCCGAGCGGCACCGGCAAGCTCCGTCGCGGACTCCTCGACATAGCGGCGGAACCGGCGGGTGAGGACCTCGTGCATCGCTGCGGTGTCGTCCGCCTTCGCCGGGCCCAGGTCGGCGTCCCCTCGACCCTCGTCGGACTCAGGCCGCCCACCGCGGATGACGAAGTGGCGATAGGCGTTCTTGCGCGGGAGACCGTCCTCGAACACGACCATCGATCCGACGGCGTTGGTGCCCTGGACGTGGCTGATGTCGAAGCACTCGATCCGCAGCGGTGCCTCGTCGAGGCCCAGCGCCTCCTGGAGCTCGTGCAGCGCCCGGGTCCGAGAGGTGAGGTCACCGGCCCGGGCCACCTTGTGGCGGGCGAGCGACTGCTGGGCGTTGCGGGTCACCGTCTCGAGGAGGGCCCGCTTGTCGCC
>JAAYSB010000065.1 GCA_012518475.1 Intrasporangiaceae bacterium
CGACTCAGCGTCGCAGCACCGTGGATCGTCCTCGCAATCCTGGCCACTCGTGGTGGGGCGATCACCGCCTATGACTCCCGGGTCGGGGTTCTCGTCCTGGCGGCCGGGGCCGCGCTGTGCTTCGTGGCCTACCGATTGATGATGCACATCGGCCGGCTCCCAGAGGAGCGGAGGGTGCTCCGATGATCGGGTCCTGGTCTCCCTCCGGCGCGCTCGTCGGCGCGCTCGCCGCTGTCGGGATGCTCCTGATCTGGGCCGGCCTGCCCGTGCGAAGGCGAATCACCTTGATGGACCGGGTGGCTCCCTATGTCCGAGACACACCGAGGCCGTCACGCCTTCTGGCTTCGACCCCCAACGATGCCCGCGTCGCCACCTTCCTGGCGCCGGTCTTTGCCGCCCTGGGCGCCCGGCTGGAGTCCATTCTCGGGGGCACCGAGTCGGTCCGGCGCAGGCTCCAGCGCGCCGGCCTCGCAGCGGATGTCGACCGGTTCCGTGCCGAGCAGGTGCTCTGGGGCGTGGCCGGTGGACTAGCCGGCGGACTGCTCGGCGGGCTGATCCTTCTCACCGGCGGGTCGCCGGTCCGGGCACTGCTCTTCATCTTCGTGGGGATCGGAGGCGGTGTCGTCGCCAAGGATCTCCACCTGAGTCGGCTCGCCAGTCGTCGCGAACAGGTCATGCTTGCCGAGTTCCCCACCATCGCAGAACTGCTCGCCCTCTCCGTGGCAGCGGGGGAGGGGGCCGTCGGCTCGCTCGACAGAGTCGCGAGACTCTCGCATGGTGAGCTCGCGGGAGAGCTGAGTCGGTGCCTGGCCGACGCCCGTGCCGGCGCGAGTCTCCCCAACGCGCTCCAGGGCCTGGCGGACCGGACCGGACTGCCGAGCCTGAGCCGTTTTGTCGACGGGATCGTCATCGCTGTCGACCGCGGCACACCACTCGCAGAGGTCCTTCGTGCCCAGGCGCAGGACGTGCGGGAGGAGGGTCGCCGACTCATTATGGAAGCGGGGGGCAAGAAGGAGATCGCGATGATGGCCCCGGTGGTCTTCCTCATCCTGCCGATCACGATCGTCTTCGCTGCGTTCCCAGGCTTCTCATTCCTCAACTTCACTCTCTGACAACTGAACTCGACCAACCCTCATCAGGTACCGACACAACAAAGGTAGGGATCATGACCAACCCACTCACCGGGATGCACGCTCGGCTCCGACTGGCACTCGACCGTTCTCGGGACGAACGAGGTGACATTCCCGGCTGGGTCATGGTGGTCCTCATGACCGCCGCGATCGTCGCTGCTGTCTGGGCGCTCGCTGAGCCGGCGCTGACGCGTCTGTTCAACGACGCGATCGAGAACGTTGGCGGCTGACGAAGGTCGAGGACGACTCGCCCGCGAGGCTTGCTCGTCGGATACGGCTGGCTCAGTCCGTGGCGAGCGTGGCTCTGCCATCACCGAGTTCGCGATGGTCAGCGCTCTCGTGGTGCTCGTGTTCCTCGCCGTGATGCAGATCGGCCTGGCGCTGCATGTGAGGAACACGCTCACCCTCGCCGCATCCGAGGGGGCGCGTGCTGCGGCCCGGCTCGACGCGTCCACGGAGATGGGGGTCGCCCGGGCCAGGGACGTGGTCACCTCGTCGCTGTCCGAACGATTCGCCCAGGACATCTCCGCCTCCCATACGACGGTCGATGGAGTCCAGATGGTCGTCGTGACGATCCAGGCCCCCGTCCCCGTGATCGGCCCCATCGGCCCGGATCGGGGGCTGACGGTGACCGGCCGCGCGTTCGAGGAGTCACAGTGATGCCCGCCCCCGGCGGCGGTCGGCGGCGGAGGTGGTTCCTCTCCATCACCCGACGTCGGGTGCGGCGTGGGCAGTCAGAGGAGCGGGGGAGCGCGGTCATCGAGTTCGTGTTCCTGACCATCGTCGTGCTCATCCCGCTCATCTATCTCGTCCTGACCGTGGGGCGGATCCAGGCGGGGACGTATGCGGTGACACAGGCGGCGCGCGAGGCCGGTCGAGCCTTCGTCACCTCGCAGGTCGCCGACCTCGCCCCAGCACGCGCCCAGGCGGCGGCCGACATCGCCTTCGCCGACTTCGGGTTCAGCGGCCGGCTGGATCTGGAGTGCGACGGCAGCCCGTGTCTGCGGCCGGAGGGTCGCATCTCGAGCCGGGCCGAGATCAGGGTCCCTCTCCCGCTCGTCCCGGACTTCGCTCGCGCCGTCGTTCCTCTCGAGTTCCCGGTCAGCGCCACCTCGGTCTCGACCGTCGACCGGTTCCGGGCGGCGCCGTGATCACACGTCTGCAGAGTCGTCCCGCTCACGACGAGCAGGGAAGCATGACCCTCCTCGTCACCGGCTGCATGGCCATCATCGTGCTGCTCGTGCTCGGGACCGTCGTCGCGACCTCGGCCCAGATCTCGCGGGTCCGTCTGCTCGATGTCGCCGACGGCGCCGCGCTCGACGCCGCCGATGCCCTCGACAGCTCGGTCTATGCGGGTGGCTTCGACGACACGGTCCGCGTCAGTGACGCGACCGTCTGGGATGCCGCCGAGTCCTATCTCGCCGTGCGTGAGATGCCCTCGAACGTCACGGCCTGGCGGATCGAGTCGGGCACAGGCACCCCGGACGGTGCTACTGCGGTGGTCGTCGTCTCCGGCGTCGTCCGGCTGCCTGTCGTCGGTCCGCTCATCGACGCGGTCGGCGGCTCGGTGACGATCACAGCGCGCGGGGATGCCCGAGCCGGGCTCGTGCCCTAGGAGGGCGCCGCGGTGGGCGCCGCGGGGATCGCCGTTTCGCTGGTATGTGGAAGATGTGGCGATTCCCGGTCGGGTGGTGCGCGCACGTAAGGTAACGCGCATGACTTCACGAGGGCCCGAGCGGTTCGGCGGGCCGGTTCCGGGCACCGATGTGCCACTGCGGGTGGCGTTGACGAGCTATCGGAGTAAGCCGCACTCGGGTGGCCAGGGCATCTATGTCCGGCAGCTCGCGCACGCCCTGACCGACCTCGGGCACGACGTCGAGGTGTTCTCCGGGCAGCCGTATCCGGATCTGACCGGACTGTCAGCGCTGGACGAGGGTTCGCTGCGGCTGACCAAGGTCCCGAGCCTTGACCTCTACAACGACGCCGACCCGTTCCGCCGTCCTGCTCTTCGAGAGTTCCGGGACCGCACGGACGTCCTCGAGTACGCGACGATGTGCACCGCGGGATTCCCCGAGCCGCGGACCTTCGCCCGGCGAGTGGCGCCCATCCTCATCGATCGACGACGTGACTTCGATGTCGTCCACGACAACCAGACCCTTGCCCCGGCCCTGCTGGCTGTCCAGGAGGCCGGGTTGCCGCTGGTGACGACGCTGCATCACCCGATCTCCGTGGACCGGGCGGTCGCGCTGGATGAGGCGACCGGCTGGGCGCGGCTGACCCAGCGGCGGTGGTATGGCTTCGTCCGGATGCAGGCGCGCACGGCGCGCCGGTTGCCGGACGGGTCGGTCATCACGGTCTCGGAGAACAGCCGCGACGACTCGGTGCGGGACTTCGGGATGCGGCCGGAGCAGTTCACCGTGATCCCGGTCGGGGTGGACACCGAGGTGTTCACGCCGCGTGGCCCGCGCATACCCGGTCGAATCGTCTGTCTCTCGAGCGCCGATACGCCGATGAAGGGTGTCCCGGTGCTGCTGCGGGCGCTGGCCTCGCTGCCGGATGAGAGCGATGCCCACCTCATCGTCGTCTCGAGGCTCAAGCGTGGCGGGGCGACCGAGCGGCTCGTGCGTGAGCTGGGCCTGGGGGCGCGGGTTCGCTTCGTGAGCAACCTGAGGCTGGCCGAGCTGGCCG
>JAAYSB010000066.1 GCA_012518475.1 Intrasporangiaceae bacterium
GCGAGGACGTCGGCATGGGCGACCCGACCGCACTGCAGACCTCGGTCGCCGCCCTGCACGCTGTCGCCCAGATCGGCATGCCGGAGGCGCGGATCATCCTCGCCCAGGCCGTGGTCCACAATGCGCTCGCCCCGAAGTCCAACGCGGCCTACGTCGGCATCAACGAGGCGATCGCCGACGTGCGCGCGGGCAAGGGCGGCGCCGTCCCGCCGCACCTGCGCGGCAGCGGGTATGCCGGTGCCGCCCGGCTCGGGCACGGCAAGGGATACGTCTACGCCCACGACGAGACCGACGGGATCGCGCGGCAGGTCTACCTCCCCGACGATCTCGCGGGCAGGACCGACTACTACCGGCCGACCGACCGCGGCTTCGAGGCCCGCCTCCAGGAACGGTGGCGCTGGATCAAGGAGCGCCTCGGTCGCTAGCCGCAGGAGGTGGGCGCATGCTCGAATCGCTCGGTCGGCGCGAAGAATACGGCCCGCTCGACGTAGGTGTCCACGTCACATGCCACGGCAAACCAGCCGCGGTGTGATCAGCGCGGATGACCTCTTCTCGCCGGAGGAGACGTTGGAGATCGCGAGCCGAGCGAAGCCGACGCGACCTGGTCCTACGACGAGTCACCACGTGAACGGTTCATCTGTCAGCTCCCAGCAACGGCGACGCCGGCTACGCCCCGACAGCGGCAGATGAGGGCTCAGCTCCTGTGTCACTCCCGGCGGAGTGACGCAGCTCCTGTGGCGGTCGGTCGGGTCGCGCGGCGGCGTTTGCTCATGCCGAGATTCGGGAGCGCGGGGATGCTTCAGGTCGCCGGTCCGAGTGCCGTTGTGAGTGAGGTTTCGAGGTCTGCGATGAGGTCTTCCTTGGCTTCAAGGCCCATGGCGAGTCGGATGAGGCCGTGGTCGCGGAACGGCTGTGCGAACGCGTTGGCTGGGCCTTCGGGGTATTCCTCGTAGGCGATGAGGGTCTCGTCGTGGCCGAGGGAGACGGCGGAGGTGATGACTCGCAGGTCGTTGACGAACCGGAGCCGGTCGTGGTGGGTGCCGCCGATGGCGAACGACACCACGCCGCCGAAGCCGTTGGTGAGCTGCTCGATGGCGGCCTGGTGCTGGTCATCCCCGGGCAGGCCCGGGTAGGCGACGTGCACGACGCGGGGGTCGGCGGCGAGGAACTCCGCGACTGCCAGCGCGTTCTGGCACTGCCGTTCCAGGCGGAGCGGGAGGGTGGTGGAGCCGCGCATGATGAGCCAGGCGTTGAACGGGGAGATGGCGCCTCCGGCGTGCCACATCGCGCCGGTGCGGGTCTGCTCGACCAGGTCGCGGTTGCCGATGACGACGCCGCCCATCGCGTCGCCGTGGCCGTTGTAGTACTTCGTGAGGGAGTGGATGACGAGGTCGGCGCCGTGGTCCAGCGGTCGCATCATCGGCGGCGGGGTGAAGGTGGAGTCGACAGTGAGCAGCGCGTCGGCTTCGTGGGCGATGCCTGCCAAGGCAGGGATGTCGGCGACACGCAGGTCGGGGTTGGCGATGACCTCGGTGTGCACGAGCTTGGTGTTCTGTCGCACTGCGGCGCGTACCTGGTCGAGGTCGGTGATGTCGACGAAGTCGACCTCGATGCCGAGCTTCTGCGGGAAGACGTCAGTGAAGAGGCCGGCGACGCGCATGTAGACGACGTTGGAGACGATGGCGTGGTCGCCGGGGTTCAGGATGGTGAAGAACGCGCCGTGCAGGGCGGCCATGCCGGTTCCGAAGACGGCGGCGGCTTCACCGTGGTCGAGCTTGGCGAGCTTCTCCTCCAGGCCGCGCTGGTTCGCGCCGTGCTCCCGTGTGTACACCAGGCCCTGGTAGCCGGGCTCGTCGATGTCGCTGGGGTCCTGCGGGAGCCGGTAGGAGTTGGCCATCACGATGGGGGTGCGGATGGCGCCGGTGGTCTCGTCGGCGTGGTTGCCGCCGTGGACCGACCAGGAGTTGCCGGTGAGGGAGTCGAAGTCGTGTTTGTCGGGTCGGGTCATGCCGGGTCCTGGCTCACCGCGGCGCGGCCCGCGTCCTGGTCAGGGGTCTGGTCGGCAGGCTGGGAGGCACCCGGCGGGGCAGGGAGCCGGCCGTCTCCGTAGGTGGCGCGGACGTCGGAGACGACGATGCGGTAGCCGTCGTACCAGCGCCCGACCTGGCCCTTGGCCTCACGGTGGCGGGGGAAGCGGCCCAGCATCGCAACCGACTTGCGGTCGGCGAAGTAGTACATCGCGTTGACGACGTCACCCGCGGGTGAGAGCCACTTCTCGACGCGGTCGAAGCCTGGCAGGCTGTGTGCGTAGTCGTCGATCTCCTTGTCGAGGCGGTAGAAGTCGTCGTCGTAGGTGCCGGGTTTGAAGATGAACTGACAGCAGATCACGCGTGCTCCTGAGCGGGGGTCTTGATGGTCGTGGGGGCGTCGGCGGCGATGACGCGGCGTCGCACGCGGACGTCAGCGCGGAGGTGGCGGTGGCGGGGCGACGACCTCGTGGCCTGCGGCATTCCCGGGGCGGTCGTCTCGGATTCGGGTCACCACCGCCTCGCCTGCTTGCGGGACGAGTCGGTGGAATGTGAGGACTCCCGGGCGGTCGGGGCGCAGCGCAGCCACGTCGTCGATGCTGGCGCCGGTGGGTAGGTGCGCATAGGTCAGTCATGGCTGGCCTCGACCCGTGGGCCGTCCCCCACGCTGGGCTCGAAGACGGTCAAGGAGAACCGCGCCCGTGCAGTTCCCTCGTTGGCGTAGGAGTGTGGGACGTCGCTGGCGAACGAGATGGCATCGTCGACCTCGAGGACCAGGGTCTGCTCGCCGACGATGACGGTCACTTCGCCTTCTCGGACCTGCAGGATCTCCTTGGTTCCACGCACGTGGGCCTCGCTGTCGTGCCGGTCACCGGGCGCCAGCGTCCAATCCCACAGCTCGAGGATGTCCGGCGGGGTGGTCCCCGCCAGGAGCATGCCACGGCCACCTCCTTCCCCGCTCCACAGTGCGGGTGCCTCGCCGGCGAGGACGACCTTCACAGGGGTGGTCTGCGGAACCGCGACCAGGGCCTGAAGACCGATACCGAGCGCGTCGCTGAGCTTCAGGAGTGTGGTGACACTGGGGTTTGCGCTGCCCTGCTCGACGTTGATGAGCATGCGTCGGCTCACACCCGAAATCTCGGCGAGCTGGTCGAGGGTCCACTCGCGGGCCTGGCGCTCGGAGCGCACCTTCGCGCCGATGGCGGCTGAAAGTGCACTAGGGCTGGCGTCCATGAGTGCAGCATAGTGCCTTCTAAGTGCAACGCTTCCAGCAAGCGCGAGGACTCACCATAACCGCCACCCTCACCATCGCCGACGCTGCTGCTGATCCACCGCTGGCGCCGGCATCCGCGCTCAGCCTGGTCAGGCGATCATGACTCGCCCACAGTGGCGTCCCCGTCACATCCCGGCAGCCCGTCACCCGGCGAAA
>JAAYSB010000067.1 GCA_012518475.1 Intrasporangiaceae bacterium
CTCCTGGCCACGCCGGCCAGGAGTGGCATACGGGTTGGTCCCGGTTGCTCCACCGGGGTGACGAACCGAGCCGCTCTGGTGCGGCGCATACAGACTCGGCAGAGCCGATCCGGTCGGGTCCTCGGCTGCGGCGCTGTCCTGGGCGGGCTCCTTGCGCTCCCAGACGGTGCGTCGAGGCGTCGTGTGGTCGGTCCAGATGATCCCGTCGAAGTAGCGGAGCTGCTCGGAGCCCCCCGGATCGTCGAACCAGCCGGCACGATCGGGAACCGGTGGCTGAGAAGTCATGCCGCCCAGCCTCTCACGTGAGACTGGGCGGCACGAATGTCGGCCGCGGCGGCCGGCGAGGGGTCGCAGGCCTCAGAGGTTGCCGCGCTTGTCCTGCTCGCGCTCGATCGACTCGAAGAGCGCCTTGAAGTTGCCCTTGCCGAAGCCGAGCGAGCCGTGGCGCTCGATGATCTCGAAGAAGACGGTCGGACGGTCGCCGAGCGGCTTGGTGAAGATCTGAAGGAGGTAGCCGTCCTCGTCGCGGTCGACGAGGATGCGGCGCTTCTTCAGCTCCTCGATCGGGACACGGACCTTGCCGATGCGCTCGCGGAGCTCGGGATCGTCGTAGTAGGCGTCCGGGGTGTCGAGGAACTCGACGCCCTCCTTGACGAGCTCGTCGACGGTGCGCAGGATGTCGTTCGTCGCGAGCGCGAGGTGCTGCGCGCCTGGGCCTGCGTAGAACTCAAGGTACTCGTCGATCTGGCTCTTGCGCTTGGCGATGGCCGGCTCGTTGAGCGGGAACTTGACCCGGTGGTTGCCGTTGGCGACGACCTTGGACATGAGCGCGGAGTAGTCGGTGGCGATGTCGTCACCGATGAACTCGGCCATGTTCACAAAGCCCATGACCCGGTTGTAGAAGTCGACCCACTCGTCCATCTTGCCGAGCTCGACGTTGCCGACGATGTGGTCGAGGGCCTGGAAGAGTCGCTTCGGGGCACCCTCGCGCTTCTCGTAGCTCGAGGAGGCCGGAACATAGCCGGGCAGGTACGGACCGGCGTAGCGGACCCCGTCGACCTCGCGCTGGACGAGGGTGTGACGGGTCTCGCCGTACGTGGCGATCGCGGCCACCCGGACCGAGCCGTGCTCGTCGCTGAGGGTCTCCGGCTCCTGGACGACGCGCGCACCGGCGCTCTTGGCCTGCTCGATGCACTGGTCGACGTCCGGCACCTCGAGGGCGATGTCGACGACCCCGTCACCGTGGGCAGCGTGGTGGGCGATGAGCGGGCTGTCCGGGCTCACGGCGCCCTTGAGGACGAACATGATCGAGCCTGACTTCAGGACGAAGGCCTTGTGGTCCTTCACACCGTGCTCGGGGCCGGTGTAGGCGATGAGCTCCATGCCCCACACGGACTGGTAGTAATGAGCGGCCTGCGTCGCGTTGCCGACGACGAAGACGATGGCGTCCCAGCCGGTGACGGGGAACGGGTCCTTGCTCACGTCGTAGTCGACGAGGCCGACGAGCTGGGCGAGCTGGTCGGCGGACAGCCCGGCATCCTGCTCGGTCGTGGTGAGGATGTCGTCGGAGAGTGCGTGCTGTGAAGGCGTCGTTGCAGTCATAGTGCGCAACTGTGCCGACGGTGTGGACGGCTGTGCAACAGATGCGGTATGCGCTGGTCAGGTTGCCCACTCTGTACCGCCTACCCGCCAGTAGGCTGAGCACTATGACCAGTTCACGGAGCCTGGACGATCTCGACCGTCGCCTCCTGGCGCTCCTCGCTGACGACCCGCACATCGGGGTGCTCGGCGCCTCGCGTTCGCTCGGCATCGCGCGCGGCACGGTGCAGGCCAGGCTCGACCGGCTCACCCGGGAGGGGGTGATCCGATCGTTCGCCCCGACCCTCGACCCCGCAGCCCTCGGCTACCCGGTGTCAGCGTTCTGCACGGTCGAGATCCGGCAGGGACAGGGCCACGAGCAGGTCGTGGGCCACCTTATCGCGATCCCCGAGGTGCTCGAGGCGCACACGATCACCGGCTCCGGGGATCTCATCCTGCGCATCGTCGGCCGGGACAATGCCGATCTTCAGCGCGTGCTGGACGCGATCCTCGATGACCGGCACGTCACCCGGGCCAATACCCTCATCGCTCTTGCCGAGCGCATCCCCTACCGCACCGGACCACTTGTCCGGGCCACCGGCGACGTCGGCCTCTGAGCGACCGTCCGTCACGGCGCTGCAGCTGCGTCGCTTCCGGCCGCAGGTCAGCCGGCTTGTGTCGAGGTCGCGTCCCCTGCCTGGCTCAAGAGCCAGTGCCTCCCCAGACGACCTGCCAGGGCACGAGGACACCTGCGACCATGAGCAGGATCGGGACGACGAGCGTGCGCACGGGGGTGAGCTCCCCCGTCTCGCCGCGATACATCGCACGGCTCGCGCGATAGATGACGCTCACCGACCACACGAAGCCGGTCAGAGCAGCGAGCGCCCCCGCTGCGAACGCCCAGCTGGGGAGCGACCAGGCGAAGTAGGCCAGGAGCCCGATGATGAACGGCATCATGAGGTGCGCAATGACATAGCGCGCACCGAGGACGCCCTCGGTGACCAGCTGCCAGAAGAACGTGCCGAACGGCTGCCGGGCCTGTGTCGCCCCCTTGTCCTCGCTCACCATCGTCCTCCTCGGTCGTCCGCATCGTGGCCACGCGGGTGGTCACGGCGGTCAGGTCCGCCGACGGCGGGATCCACGACGTCCGACCACTCGCCGATGTCCTGGCCCGCTCCTAGGGTGGCCACCTCGCGATAGTCCGCGGCGAACTCCGGGTCGGAGTCCTCGAGCTCGTCGATGACCTGTCGTACGTTCGTGACGAAGGTCCGGCGCATCTCGACCGCGCTCCAGTGGTGGTCTGCACCGCTGAGGCCCGCAGCCATCGTCGTCTCCTCGCGGTCGATTCGCGCCTGCAGGGTCTGCGCAGCAGGTCCGAGGTCACCCTGACGTGCCCTCTGCGCGTCCTCGGCGCTGTCCTTCTCGTCCTGCGCACGGTCCCGCTCCATCTCGGCGCGCAGCGCCTCGATCTCGGCCTGGATCGCCCCCAGCCGTTCCCGGACGGAGTCGGCCGCCTCGATGGACGCCGCCTCCGCCGCGCGCATCGCCTCCAGGGCCGATGCGCCCTCCTCAGTGCTCGTCATCCCCGAACCCCATCTCTATCCCCGAACCCCATCTCTCCTCAGTGCATCGACATCATGGTCACGCCCCCAGACCCGCCTCGGCGGTGTCGTCGATCATGGTGCCAGCGCCCATGTGCGCGGCGACGGCCGCGACGTTCATGACCTTCGCGAGAGTCTCGAGGATGACATTGAGCGCCTTGGCAGCGGTGAGCATCGGAGGGATGAGGTCGGCGAGCGTCTCGACGAGCCGGATCAGGCTCCTGATCTGATTGATCCACCGCTTGACCTTCTGCGCGCCGGTGAGGACCCACTCCGCGATCTTGGCGATCGGCACCGACAGCAGCTCGTCCGCAAGCATCCCGAGCGTCGAGGCGACGACCTTGACCACCTCCTCGGTGGCGACGAGCATGTTGCCGACCTGGCGGGACATCAGCCCGAGAGCCTCACCCTGGATCGAGTGCTGCTCGCCCATCTCGGCCAGCGTCTGCTGTGAGGCAGCGGCAGCGGACCCCTCCCACACCTGCGGCAGCGACGAGCTCATGGCGGTGTAGTTCTGGCCGAGCGACGTCATCGAGATCCCGATGGAGTCGAGGTTCATCCGGACCTGGTCCGCGCCACTGAAGTTTCCGGCGATCGGGTTGAAGATGAAGCCGACGAGGTCGAACCCGAACAACCGACAGGCCCAGTCGATCCCCCGGATGAGCAGCCCGCACTCATCGCGGACGTTGTCGATCATGGCGCCGGCTGCCGTCGACGTGGACGGGACAAGCGGGCTGGACGCGTGGACGAGGGTCAGAGTCATGGTCGATCTCCTGGCTCAGTTCGTGTGGACGTGCCGGTCGATGAAGTCCTGGTAGTCGCGGACGTCCCTCATCCCGGAACCGGTTCGCGCGGAGTGGTTGGCCAGGTCGACGAGGCTGCCGATGAGCTTGACCGGCTCGGTGTACGAGTAGTCGAGCTGCTTGTACACGAAGGTGTCGACCCGCGTCGGTCCTCCCGGGAACTCCACCGGGTTCTGCAGGATGCTCGGGGTGTCGATCTCGTCGATCGCTTCCTTGAGGACCTTCTCGGGACCGGTCAGGTAGGGGTTGAGGTCACTGAGCGACGGGTTCGACATCGGCTCCTGGGGCCGGTAGTCCCCATGCTCGTGGGTCGGTAGAGCCTCGATGGTCAGGCCGAGCTCGGTCAGGGACGCCGACGACTCCGCATCGTCGTCGAGATAGGTCTGCAGGTTCGCAGCCAGCGTGTCGTGGACGCGCTGAGAGGCCCGGACAGCACTGTCCATGGCGGTGCTGAGCATGGAGTATGCGGCGTCGTACTCACCCCTGAACAGCCACAGCACCCCGGTGTCGAACGCCCCCGGCCCACACGAGCCGGTCGCGAACCCCTGACCGGCGCTGGTGTACTCGTGCTGCGTCCACGCCGCCGAGCGCAGCGTGTCGAGTCCCTCGAGATTCACCTGATAGCTCATACGGTCAACCCTGACCTAGCCGTGTCGTCTCGACAATGGGGAGGACTCCCCGCCCCGAGTCACCGCCCCCACGCCCGCTCAGCGAGGGCACAGGCGGCGGCGGCACCGTCAGCGGCGACCGACGAACCACCGTCGAATGATCTCGATCCGCCCCTGAACCTGCTCAGAGGTCGCCTGTGGCACCTCGGGACCACCGCAGGCGCGGCGGAGATCCAGGTGGATCGAGGCGTGGCTGGCACCGGTCTTGCGGGCGTAGGCGGCGACGAGTGCATTGAGCTCCTTGCGATGGGCCCGCAGGGCGCGGTGCGCGGCGACCGGTGCGGGGTCGGCTTTCCCCCCTCGCTGGGTCGACTTCGACTGTTTGGACTGGCGTTCGTGGAGCAGGGTCGCCACCTGGTCCGGCTCGAGCAGACCAGGCAGGCCGAGGTAGTCCTGCTCCTCCTCCGAACCAACCGCGGCGTGCAGGCCGAACTGCTTGGCGTCGAACAGGACATGGTCGAAGTGGGCGTCGGACTCGAGGGCCTCGAACTGCGCCTCGAGCTCGTCACTGGCACCCTCGCCCCGCTGCGCCTGATCGAGGAGCGACTCCTCCTCGGCCCACATGCTGACGACGTCGTCGGCCTGAGGGGTGCGGTCCAGCGCGTGGTCCCGCTCCTGCTCCATGGCGCCGGCGTGAGCGAGGATGACGGGCACACTCGGGAGGAAGACCGAGGCCGTCTCGCCTCGGCGGCGGGCCCGGACGAACCGGCCGACCGCCTGGGCGAAGAACAACGGGGTCGAGGTGCTCGTCGCATACACCCCGACGCAGAGTCGCGGGACGTCCACGCCCTCAGAGACCATGCGCACGGCGACCATCCAGCGCTGCCGGCCCTGTGCATACTCCTCGATCCGTTCCGAGGCACCGGCGTCGTCCGAGAGGACGACGGTCGGGTCCTCCCCGGTGAGCCGGTCAAGGATGCGTGCGTAGGCACGCGCCTGGGTCTGGTTCGAGGCGATGACGAGGCCGCCCGCGTCCTCGACGTGACGACGGACCTCGGTGAGCCGCTTGTCGGCCGCGGCGAGCACGGCTGGGATCCACTCGCCCTTGGGATCGAGAGCGGTCCGCCAGGCCTGGGCCATCTGGTCCTTGGTCAGCTGCTCTCCGAGCCGGGCGGAGATCTCGTCGCCGGCGCGCGTGCGCCAGCGCATCGAGCCGCCGTAGGCGAGGAAGAGAACGGGGCGCACGACGCCGTCGGCGAGGGCATCTGCGTACCCGTAGGAGTAGTCCGAGGCGGACCGCAGGATCCCCTCGACGTCCATCTCGTAGCGGACGAACGGGATGGGGCTGGTGTCCGAGCGGAAGGGGGTGCCGGTCAGGGCGAGTCTGCGGGTGGCCGGCTCGAACGCGGTCCGGATGGCGTCGCCCCACGACTTGGCATCGCCGCCGTGGTGGATCTCGTCGAGGATGACGAATGTGCGGCTCTGCTCGGTCCGGTGACGGTGGAGATCCGGTCGGGAGGCGACCTGCGCATACGTCAGGGCGACACCGTCGTACTCACTGGACGTCGCTGCGACCGCGTTGGAGAAGCGGGGGTCGAGGTGGATACCGACGCGGGCCGCTGCATCAGCCCACTGGGTCTTGAGGTGCTCGGTCGGCGCGACAACGGTCACCGCATCGATCTGACCGCGTCCGATGAGCTCGGCTGCCACCCGCAGCGCGAACGTCGTCTTGCCGGCACCAGGGGTCGCCACGGCGAGGAAGTCGCGGTCCTCGGAGCGCAGGTAGAGGTCGAGTGCGGCAGCCTGCCACGCCCGCAGAGCCCCGGCGGTACCCCACGCCGCCCGCTCCGGGAAGGCGGGTGAGAGATGGGAGGCAGCCGACGTAGACATAGGAGCGACCACAGTAGCCGGGCCGGCGGACAAAGCCACATCCGGACACGCCACTGGCCAGGCTCGACTGGCTCGAGGCGCTCAGGGGGGTGGCCTCAGACGATGAGTCGGACGGCCGTGTCGGGAGGTTCGGCCGGTCCCCCCGGACGTCGGACTACTACTCCTCGCCGTCCTGCGGCGCGCGGAGGCCGTCGTAGATCTCCTTGCAGATCGGGCACACCGGGAACCGGTCGGGGTTGCGACCGGGGACCCACACCTTGCCGCACAGGGCGATGACGGGCTCGCCGGTGACGGCGGACTCGACGATCTTCTCCTTGCGGACGTAGTGGGCGAATCGCTCGTGATCGCCCGGTTCCCAGAGCTCCTCGTGCGCGTCGGTCTTCTCGCGTTCGAGGACGGAGGTCGAGGTTCCCGGCTCGCTCATCGGCTGCTGCTGCGGGTCGAAGGGTGGGTCCAGTGGGGTCTGGGATGCCTGCATCGCTCCACTGTACGACCGGCTCGCCCCGGTCGTGCGGCAGTCTGCTCCGGTCAGTTCATCGTCGGGTCGGCCGGGAAGGTGGACACGAAGGCCAGCTCGTCGCGTTGCCGCCGCAGCACCTGCACCCACAGGTCCTTGGGCGCGTCGGTGAAGGCGTCGCGAGAGTCGGCGTCGACGACGAACCAGCTACCCGAGCGGATCTCGCCCTCGAGCTGTCCGGGAGTCCATCCCGCATACCCTGCGAAGATCCGTAGTCCACTGACCTCCGAGGCGATGAGCGGGGGCGGCGCGTCCAGATCGACGACACCGAGGCCGCCGAAGAGCTTGCGGATGCCCATCGGCGAGTCCGGCTCCTCGCCGGGCACCGAGACCAGACCGAGGGCGGAGTCGGTCTGGACCGGTCCCCCGTGGAAGACGGTGTCCGGTGCGGTCGCAAGAGCCTGCCAACCAGGGAGGATCGCGTCGACCTCGGCCTCGAGGGGTCGGTTGAGGACGACCCCTTGGGCGCCGTTGTCCCCGTGGTCGAGGATGAGGATGACGCTGCGGTGGAAGACGCCCTCCTCGATCTGAGGCGTCGCGACGAGCAGCCGTCCGATCAGTGACTGGCTGTCCATGACTCCATCATGACAAACGCGCGCTGGGCGACACCGTCGACTGATGTTCTTTGCGAGTGGTCGGTGGTCCGTTGCCAGCGGTGCGCTGCTCAGCGGTGCGTCGCTCAGGGGTGCCTTGCGCAAGGGGGGCCCGGGTTCAGCGGTCCCGTCGCGGAGCTCCCCGCTGGTGACGCGGAGGCCGGAACTCTCCCGAACGGGAGCCACGGCCGAAGCGGTTCGGCCCACCCCGCTGCGGTCGGCCACCGGGTCCCCGTCGGCCACGGCCCTTCGGCTCGAGGATCGCTGCCACGTCGTCCGCGACGGACTCACCCGAGGGGGTGCTTCCACCGGCTGCGTCGATGAGTGGGTCCCCCGGCTTGACCGTGACCGGCTCGAGATCCAGGCCGGCGGCCTCGATCATCCGCTGCATGGTGCGCCGTTGGTGCGGCAGGGCAAGGGTCACGACCGTCCCGAGCTCCCCGGCGCGTGCGGTCCGCCCGGAGCGGTGGAGATAGTCCTTGTGGTCTGCGGGCGGGTCGACCTGGAGCACGAGCGAGACGTCGTCGACGTGGATACCACGCGCTGCGACATCGGTCGCGACGAGCACAGGGAGGTTGCCCTCCCGGAAGGCACCGAGCACGCGGTTGCGGACCGACTGGGTGAGCCCACCGTGCAGGGCCGCGGCCTTGACGCCGCGCTCCTGCAGCTCCCGCGCGACCCGGTCGGCGCCGAGCTTGGTCCGGACGAAGACGACGGTGCGGCCGTCGCGGTTCGCCAGCTCGGCGGTGAGGGTCTTCTTGTCCTGCGGGTTGAGCAGGAAGACGAAGTGGCTCATCGTGTCGACCGCAGCCGCCACATCGTCGACGCCGTGCTCCACCGGTTCGGTGAGATAGGTGTCGACGATCTTGTCCACGCCGTTGTCGAGAGTCGCGCTGAAGAGCAGGCGCTGCCCCTCGCGCGGGATCTCGTCGAGCACGGCCGCGACCTCGGTCATGAAGCCCATGTCGGCCATGTGGTCGGCCTCATCGAGCACGGTGACCTCGACGTCCTCGAAACCCACCGCGCCACGCTCCCGAAGGTCGACGAGGCGGCCGGGGGTCGCGATGAGGACATCGACGCCGCGGTCGAGGGCATTGATCTGGCCGGTGTAGGACAGTCCACCGGCCACGAGGCGAGTGCGCAGGCCGGCAGCGACAGCCAGCGGCTCGAGGGCGTCGTTGACCTGCATGGCCAGCTCACGGGTCGGCACGAGAATGATCGCCCGCGGTCGCTTGGGCTTCGACTTCTCCCCCATGAGACGGGTGAGGAGCGGCAGCCCGAAGCCGAGGGTCTTCCCCGAGCCGGTCTGGGCGCGGCCGAGAAGGTCCTTGCCTGCAAGGGCATCGGGAATCGTCGCCGTCTGGATCGCGAACGGCTCGGTGATGCCGTCACGGGC
>JAAYSB010000068.1 GCA_012518475.1 Intrasporangiaceae bacterium
CAGGCGGCGCTCAGCCCGGACCCCGATGCCCGACCCAGCACCATCGAGGTGCGCGAGGCGCTCCGGCGGTATGCCACCGGCGCCCCTGTCGATGAGAACGCCCGCTGGCTGACCCCGGCCACCGAGGTGATCGAGCACGAGCGAACCCGGCACCAGCACCGCCGGCCGGTCCGCGACGACCAGCCGCCGCCACCTCCGCCTCCTCCCCTGACCGAAGACGACCGGGAAGGTGACGAGCGGGAGGGTGAGGGGCGCGACGCATACCCCCTCGTAGCCCACCGTCAGAACGACTGGGGTGCCGCGATGGATGCCCCTGCGGGGGTCGACCCGAGGATCGGCCGGGCGAACCGGTCTGCCGAGATCGCCACCCTCGGCGGGATGCTCACGGCGATCGCGGCCGCCGCTCCCTTGTTCTCCTTCAGCCTGCTCGTCCTTCTCGGAGCGATCGCGCGCACCGCTGACCGGTCGGTGACCAGCCTGCTACTTCGCCGAACCGAACGGGGTATGCGCCGGTCGGACGTCCCGATGGCCGTCGCCGCCGCGCCGGTGCACTTCGTCGTGGGTCTGCTTGCCTCCGTGCTGTTCTCACTCATCCCACTCATCGTTTCCGCTGGCGTGATGTTCGCAGTCGCGTTCGGGATCGCGACCGCGGGGCAGGGTCTGATCGAACCGTTCCGCCCGTTGCCGCTCGCCGCGGGCGCTCTGTGCGGCATCATCGCGGCGTGGTGGGGTCCTGGGGGCGCGAGCCTGCGCCGCGGAACCCGGAGCACGGTCCGTGGCCTGACGCCCTCGACGACGGCCCGGCAGGTCCTCGGCATCATCCTCGCGGTCATCGGCATCGGGGCGCTCATCTGGCTCTTCGCCTACGGCCCGGGTCAGCCCACGTGGTGGCCGGCGTCAGGTCCACCCGAGTTCCTCTGACGAGGGTGGGCGACCTCACGTGAGTGACGACACCAGCGCGGACGCACCTGAAGCGGACGGTGATTCGGCGGAAGCCGAGGTGCGGCGGCGCAGCGCATTCTGGCTCGGGCACACACCGACCGAACCCATGCCGATCGTCGAGCGTCTGCGACACACGCCCTACCGGATGAGTGGTGAGCAGCGGGACATCGCTGCGACCGGCGCCGAGGAGCAGGCAGCGTATGAGGCGATCGATCTCGCGCTACGGATCGGTGAGCTCATGCTGCGCTCGGGGGCGGCCGCTGCGAAGGTCGAGGCGGCCATCGTCGCAGTGGGTGCGGCCGCAGGACTGCGTCGCCTCGATGTCGACATCACCATGCAGGCACTCCTCATGCAGTGCGTGCTCAGCGACGGGCAGACGATCACCCGGCTGCGGGTCGTCCAGGGGGCGCGGCAGGACTTCGCCCGCCTCGACGCGATCCACGGCCTCGTCGACGAGATCGTCGCGGAGGGCTGGGACGCCCAGCACGTCCGGCAGCGGGTGCGCGCGATCCAGACCCAGCGGCGCAACTACTCGGACACTCTCGTCCTGCTCACGACCGGCCTGCTCGTCGGTGCGGTCACCTTCATGCTCGGTGCCGGCCTGCCGGCGGTCGGGGTCTCGGTGGCGTCCGGGATGGTCGTCCACCGGCTGACGAAGTTCCTTGGCAGCCATGGCTATCCCGAGTTCTACCAGATGGCCTTCGGCGCCTTCACGGCCACGGTGATCGCCTGGGCCGCCTTTGTCGCCGGGGTGCACACGCCGCTGCCGCTCAGCGGTGCCGACTTCGCCTACATGGTCGCGGGAGGCATCGTGATCCTCCTGCCGGGACGGGCGACCGCCGCCGCCGTCGAGGACGTCATCTCCGGCTATCAGGTCACCGGCGCCGGACGTATGCTCGCCGTCGTCCTCAACACCGCGGGCCTGACCGTCGGCGTCGGCGGCGCACTGACCGTGACGCTCGCGCTCACCGAGGCGCTGGACGGGGCGTTCGTCTCACCCGAGGTCCTCGACCTGCGATCCTTCATCTCCCCGACGGTCCCAGCCCTGGTCGGCGCCATCGTCCTCGGACTCACTGCCGCCGTGAACGCCCAGTCCCGCAAGCGGCTCATCATCCCGATCGCGCTCCTCTGTGTCACCGGGGTCGCCGTCTCCCGGTTGTTCACCGAGATCCTCGGTCTCGGCGTCACCATCGCCGCCGGCGCAGCCGCAGTCGTCATCGGTGTCGTCGCCCGGCTGCTCGCCTCCCGCTTCAGATCGCTCGCGATGACGATCGTCATCCCCGCGACCTTCGGCCTGCTCCCTGGCCTCGCGATCTTCCGCGGCCTGTACGAGATGGTATCCGCTGGGGCCTCAGACGGCGTGCTCACTGTCCAGTCGGGCATCACCACCCTCCTCGGCGCCTTCGCCACCCTCCTCGCCATCGCGACCGGCACCATGCTCGGCGAGCTGCTCATGGGCCCCGTCGGCCACCGCTGGTCCAAGGCGCGCTGGGACCGGCGGCGCCGCCGCCAGGGCTGAGTCCCTCGCCTGCGCCCTCGACCCGCCTCAACCGAACAGGTCTTTCCGCAGGATCAGTCGTTATAACGCCTCATCCTGCGGGCAGACCTGTTCGGTCGCAGCACCCCACTGCGAGGCTGGGTAAACTGTCGTGGTCCTGTCGCTCCCGCGGCAGGCACGCTGGAGTGGCGCAATCGGTAGCGCACCTGTCTTGTAAACAGGTGGTTGAGGGTTCGAGTCCCTTCTCCAGCTCTCTCTGCCAAGAGCCCGTGGCCGGACTGCACAGCAGACGGAGGGTAGTGCGATCTTGGCAGGTGCGGCGGCCCGGGTCAGTGAGTTGGCCGCCGGCGTCGGTCGACACCGCGGACGAAGTATGCGGTGGGCACCAGCCCGACCGAGTTGATCGCCACGATCGCGGCGGCCCAGGCGCCCTTGCTCCCGCGGACCTCGGCGGCCGGCCGACGCGCCAGGTCGATCAACGCCGCAGCCTTCAGGGCCGTGTCGACCGCTGCGAGGCCGATCACGATCTTCCGGGTCTGCGGTGAGAGGTCGCTCCAACTGGTCATGACTCAACTGTGCCACGACTGGCTGGGATTGGCCTGAGTCACAGGGTGATCTCCAGCGCGGCGAAAGGTGCTGACCGTTCCGAAGGAGGAGAATCGAGGCAGGCCCCGAGAGCTGTGGGCCAGCTGTTCGAGAGGACGCGACATGCCGCACTACCTGCTCTCTGTCCACCACGGAGATGGTGACGCACTGCCCGACGGGGTCGACCCGCAGAGTGTCTTCGCCGCGGTCGAGGCGTTCAACTCACGCCTCGAGGCCGACGGCGTGCTGGTCTATGCCGGCGGCCTGCAGCCCGCCTCGACCGCCCGCACTGCTCACCGCGACGGCGAGGTCACTGAGGGACCGCGCCTGTCGGGTGAGGAGTACATGGGTGGCTTCTGGGTGGTCCAGGCAGCCGACGACGCGGCAGCGATGGAGCTGGCCAAGGCTGCCGTCGCGACCGGCTGCAGCTGGGCGGTCGAGGTCCGCCCGTTCCAGACCGGCTGAGGACGGAAGAGGTATGCGGGAGCCAGATCCCGCATACCCGTTGGCTTTTCATCGCCCGCCGCACTCCTCTAGGTTCATGAGAACGCGGGTTGTGGAGTCTCACAACAGTCTCATCAGTCCTTCATGAGCGCTGCCTAATGTTCGGAGCAGTCCCCGAATCGGCGGTGGGCACGACATGGGCAGGAGATCCGGGAATGGATCCACAGCAGGACTCGACAGCAGCGGCGCAGGACCGGCGACGCATCGCCCTGCTCATG
>JAAYSB010000069.1 GCA_012518475.1 Intrasporangiaceae bacterium
AAGACCACCTCCGAGCACTGGCTCATCGACGCCACCGACCCCACGGCCGAGCCGCGCTGCGTCACCCCTCGCCGTCCCGGCGTCGAGTACGACATCGAGGTCGCCGGCGATCGGATCCTCATCGTCCACAATGCCGACCACATCAACGGCGACCTGGCCTGGATGCCGCTGGCCGGTTCGAGTGCTGCCGACTGGCAGCCGCTCCTGAACTCGGAGCCGGGGGAACGGTTCCTCGGCGTCGATGCGTTCGACACGGTCGCGGTGCTCTCGCTGCGGCAGCAGGGTCTGACGGCATTGCGCGTCCTGCACGCCGACAGCCAGGTCGACGCCGGCTGGCGGCCGGGGGAGAGCCTCACCTTCGACGAGGAGCTCTACTCGGTGGGGTTGGGGAGCAACCTGGAGAGCGACACGACGTCCGTGCTCGTCTCGTACGAGTCCTACCTCACTCCCAAGAGTGTCCTCGAGGTCGACCTGCTCACCGGTGCCCGCGAGGTGGTCCGCCGCCAGCCCGTGCTCGGCGACTACGACCCGGCCGACTTCGTCCAGCACCGCCTCTGGGCGACCGCCTCGGACGGGACCCCGGTCCCCGTCTCGGTCGTGACGAGGGCGGGTGCGGAGCCGGACGGCTCGCACCCGGGATTCCTCACCGGCTACGGCTCCTACGAGCACTCACACGACCCCTACTTCTCGATCGCCCGGCTCAGCCTCCTCGAGCGTGGCGTCGTCTACGCCGTCGCGCACGTCCGTGGCGGTGGCGAGATGGGCCGCGAGTGGTATGACAACGGCAAGCTGCTCCACAAGCGCAACACCTTCACCGACTTCGTGGCCGCCGGCCGGCACCTCGTCGCAGAGGGCTGGGTTGCCCCGGACCGCCTTGCCGCAGAGGGAGGTTCGGCAGGCGGGCTCCTCATGGGAGCCGTGGCCAACCTCGCTCCAGACCTGTTCCGCGTCATCCACGCGGCGGTGCCGTTCGTCGACCCGCTGACGACGATCCTCGACCCGTCGCTGCCGCTCACGGTCATGGAGTGGGAGGAGTGGGGCAACCCGCTCGAGGACCCCGAGGTGTATGAGTACATGCGCTCGTATGCGCCGTACGAGAACATCGAGGCCCGGCCCTATCCGGCGATCCTCGCCACGACGAGCCTCAACGACACCCGCGTCTACTTCGTCGAGCCGGCGAAGTGGGTGGCCCGGCTGCGCGAGACCGTCACCAGCGACGCCGCGAGCCGTCCCATCCTGCTCCGCACCGAGATGGTCGCTGGTCACTGAGGCCGCAGCGGCCGCTACGCCAGCTGGGAGCAGACGGCGTGGGAGTGGGCGTTCGTCCTCGACCAGCTCGGCGCGACCGAGCGAGTCGTCGACTAGCGCTGCGTGAAGATCGTCCGGTGCCAGTCCTTGGCGACGGTGCCGGTCAGCTCTGTCATGACGTGCTTGATCTGCGTGTACTCCTCGAACGAGTAGGTCGACATGTCCTTGCCGTAGCCCGAGGCCTTCATCCCGCCGTGCGGCATCTCGGAGATGATCGGGATGTGGTCGTTGATCCAGACCGTGCCGGCCTGGATCCTCCGGGCCGCCTCCTGGGCGCGGAAGACATTGCTCGTCCACGCTGAGGCCGCCAGCCCGAATGGGGTGTCGTTGGCGAGGGCGAGCGCCTCCTCGTCGGAGTCGAAGGGCAGGGCCACCAGGACCGGGCCGAAGACCTCGTCCTGGACGATCTCGCTCTTCTGCTCGGCGTCGACGATGAGCGTCGGCTCGTAGTAGGCGCCGTCAGCAAGGTCCCCACCGGGAGCCTTGCCGCCCGTGGCCGCTCGCGCGCCGGCCTGGACCGCGCGCTCGACCATGGCCGCGACCTTGTCGCGCTGCCGGAACGACACGAGCGGACCCTGGTCGGTGTCCGGGTCGGACGGTGCGCCGAGGCGGACTGTGCCCATGAGCGCTGCGACGCCGTCGACGAAGTCGTCATAGCGGGAACGGTGGACGTATGCGCGGGTCGCCGCCGTGCAGTCCTGGCCGGTGTTGATGAGGCTGGCCGCGACAGCACCCTGGATGGCGGCGTCCAGATCTGCGTCGTCGAAGACGACGAACGGTGCCTTGCCGCCCAGTTCGAGATGCAGCCGAGTCCCGTTCGGCGCGGCGAGACCGGCGATGTGCCGGCCGACTGCCGTCGAGCCGGTGAACGATGTCATCGCGATCTCGGGGGAGCGGACGATCGCCTCGCCGGTCAGCGGGCCGGGTCCGTTGACGATGTTGACGACCCCTGCCGGGAAGCCGGCGCGCTCGCAGGCCTCGGCCATCATCAATGTGGTCAGGGGAGTGTTCTCCGCCGGCTTGAGGACGATCGTGTTGCCGGCGGCGACAGCCGGGAGGATCTTCCAGGCCGCCATCTGCAGCGGGTAGTTCCACGGCGAGATGGAGCCGACGACGCCGATGGCCTGGCGACGGATCGAGGACGTGTGCTCCGCGGAGTACTCTCCCGTCGCGTGGCCCGGCAGGGTGCGGGCCGCTCCGGCGAAGAAGGCGACGTTGTCGACCGTGCCCGGCACGTCGAACTCCCGGGCCAGCCGGATCGGCTTGCCGGTCTGCAGGCTCTCGGCCTGGGCCAGCTCCTCGGCGATCTTCTCGAGCTCGCCGAACAGCGCATACAGCGCCGCGGAGCGGTCGCCGGGGGTGGCGGTGGACCACTCGGGGAAGGCGGCGGCAGCAGCATCCAGGGCGGCGGCGACGCTGCTCTCCTCGTCCGCCTGGTACGTCCACACCGTCTCGCCGGTGGCGGG
>JAAYSB010000070.1 GCA_012518475.1 Intrasporangiaceae bacterium
AGTCGCTCTGACCCTGAACAACCGACCCCGCAAGAGCCTGAACTGGCGAACTCCCACCGAAGTCCTTGAAGAACAACTACGCTCACTGAATCAACCCGGTGTTGCAAGGACCGATTGAACCCAAGCAGTACCTGTCCATCCGCTACACCGAACGACTCGAGGACGCCGGCATCACACCCTCGGTCGGCTCCGTCGGCGACTCCTACGACAACGCCGCCGCCGAGGCGCTCAACCGGCTCTTCAAGACCGAGGTCATCCACCGCCTCGGACCCTGGCGGACCCTCGAGCACGTCGAGTTCGAAGTCCTCAAATGGGTCGACTGGTACAACCGCGACCGGCTCCACTCCTGGTGCGGCGACATCCCGCCAATGGAGTTCGAAACCGCCTACTACGCTGACAACACACCTTCCCCGACACCCGTCGAGGAACCACACCTGACTCTCCACTGAACCCGGGGCGGTTCATCCGCCTGGTCGTCGCGGCAGAGGTCTTCGCCGGCATCGAACGCGGCCTGCTTGACCGGTCGGTCATCGGCTCGCCAGCCACGTACCGGGACGCCCAGCGCTTCACCGTCGGCCAGGACACCTGGAACCGGGCCGCGACCTCGCTGATCGGCACCCCCTGATCGACGACGAGCCGGGCGACCTTGAGCCGGTGACGGACCGAAAGAGCAGCATTAGCGTGGGACACGAGGACCTCCTGTGGGTGAGCGGTGACTTGGCAGTTCCACTCCACCGCGGGAGGTCCTCCCCGCGCCACTGATCAGATCAGCGGATCACACCCACTCAACCAACGTCCCCGGTCAGTAAAGCTAGCGGTCGGCCGTGTGCAGATCCCGGATCAAGCCGACCGGCACCACGTTCTCGGCCTTGGCCATCAGCCTCGGGTCGATGGTGATCAGGGCGTCGGCCTGAAGCCGGGTGACCGCCAGGTACTCCGCATCACTCAGCCGGTCCCAGTCGTGCTCTCGCGCGATCCGCCACGCGGTGCGACGGGACACCCGGTCGCCGAGGAGCCGCATCTTCACCTCGGTGATCCGCTCGTGCAGCTCCAGGGCCTCGGACTCGGTCCGCACGCCGCGGCGGACATCGCCGAGCAGGATCTCCAGCGCCTCGGAACGGATCGAGTTCGGCGCGACGATCTGATGGTCTGGGTGGACCGGTATTCCTTCCTCCACCAGGAACAGCAACGTCGGCGCATCGATCACGTACCGAGTCATGGCCTCAGCCTAGGCAGACCCCCGGCCTGTGGGGCGCACCGCAGAAGGCTGACAAGACCACCGCCGGCCGAGCGCACTGGGGGCAGGCGCCGTTTGACCGTCTCAAAGGACGTCCGCAGGAGAGCAGCAGTCGCATTCGCGGCGGCCTCACTGTCAGAGGGAGGAGTCCGGGCGAGAGTGCTCGTGGTCGGCGGGATTCCTTGCGGGCGTGCAGAGTATGCGGTTTACTGAGGCAGCCGTTCCCGGCCCCGCTGCAATGAGAGGCTCACCGATGCGCCCTTGCCGAAGGATCTCGCGCGTGCTGTTCACTGGAGTGGCTCCGGCGCTGGCGGTGGCCCTGCTGGCCGGCTGCGGGGGAGGCGATGCAGCGGATCCCGTGGCCGCCGAAAGTGGGGCTGACGCTGGTGGGGTCGAGACCACGAGCGACGATGCTGGCGATGCAGAGGACGCAGACGATGCAGACGGCGAGAGCGCAGACGGTGCCTCTGGATCGAGCGATGCCACGCGGGTGTGCGAGGCGCTGAGCGCGGTGGACCCGGACACAGCTTTCGCCGATCTCACCTTCGGCGAGCCGGAGCCACGCTCCGATACCGCCTGGTGCCGACTGCCAGTGGCGAACGCCGAGGGTGAGGGTCTGACAGCGGGGCTCGACGTGAACGGCCTGTTCGATGTCTATCAGCAGCAGTACGGCGAGGACGAGGATCTGTATCGGGAGATCGAAGGTCTAGGCGATGAGGCCTACATCATCAACGACGCCCAGCTCCACGTGCGCCAGGGCCAGGAAGCGTGGATGGTAGCCCTGCAGGCGATAGTGGTCATGGCGGAAGAGCCCGCGATGCCGGCCCCCGAGTCGACAGAAGCCGGGCTGACCGAGATAGCCCGATCGCTGCTCGAGCAGTAACCCCGAGCCGCTCGATCCCAGACTCCCATCACGGTGGAGAACGGAAGTACATGAAGTAGAAGGTCGAGAAGCATGGCACACGTATCGAAACCTTCGCCAAGATCCGCATCGTCATCGATATGGCCGCCGCACGATCGGATTCTTCGTCATCGGAGAGGGCCTCAGCGGCGCCTGAGGGTAACGCCGACCCGCGGGGTGTGTGGATCGGCGTGTGCCACATCGTTCCGATTGTCGCTGTGGCACTGCCCCACCCGTGGTGATGGACAACCACAGGACCCATCTTTACGCTGACGCTCATGACTCCGACTGTGCAGAAGGTGCTGGGTGCTCTGCTGCTCCTGGTTCTCGGCATCCTCAGCCTCCCTGTGGTGGCCTTCTTCCTCGACGGTGCCGAGACGGAGAACTGGATCGTTCCGGTGCAGCTCGTACTCATGGCGCTCATCGGCGCGGTGGTCACGCTCGTC
>JAAYSB010000071.1 GCA_012518475.1 Intrasporangiaceae bacterium
CCTCCAGCTCGAAGGAGTCGGTCAGCGTGTAGAGGTCGGACTGGAGGAGCAGGAGCTCGTTGGTCGTCTTGACCGGCCGGAAGCGGCGCCGTGGCGTCATGATGGCGCGGGCCCCCTCGAACACCTCGATCGCCGAGCCCATGGCCGACTCGATCTGGACGACCGGGGTCGAGGTCTTGTCCGTCGGGTCGACGGTCTTGTGGTTGGCGATCATCGGCAGACCGAGCACTCCACCGGTCGCCGTGAGCCGGTCGTGCAGCCGCTCGATGCTCACCCACAGGTTGTTCGTGTGGAACGTCGAGTGCAGCTCGGTGTCCTGGAAGAAGTCCATCTCACCCGGAGCGACGGCACCGTTGTCGCGCAGCACGATCCGGCCGTCACTCTTGCGCACCGCGAGGTGACCACCCTTGCGGTCGTTGTGGGTCCGTTCGCAGACCTCCGCCGTGTACGGCACCTGCTCGGCGCGCAGCCAGGCGGCGATGTCCGGGTCGACGACTGCGCCGAGGTTGTCGATGTTCGAGAGGAAGAGGTACTCGAAGCCCCGCTCCCGGAGCTGGTCGAGCACCCCGGACTCGAAGAGCGAGACATACACGTCGCCATGTCCCGGCGGGCACCACTCGAGGTCCGGGTCGGCCGGCCAGCTGACCGGTGCGAGCTCGTCGACGGTGAGCTTCGGCTCCTTGTTCTGGACGATGTCGAGCGGCAGGTCCCCGACAACAAGGTCCGGATAGCGCTCGAGCGCTGCGAGAGTCGCGTCCTGGGTCGCGAACGAGTTCATGAGGAGCAGCGGCAGGTCGACATCGAACTGCTTGCGGACAGACCGCAGCTGGCCGACGACGATGTCGAGAAACGTCAGCCCCGCGCGCACAGGCACGAGTGACTTCGGCCCGTTCATCCCCATCGACGTCCCGAGTCCCCCGTTGAGCTTGAGAACGACCGTCCGCGCGAGCGCCTCGCGCCGTTCCTCCGTCGTGGACTCGACGGCGTCGAGGGCCGGGATGCCGCTGAGCGGCTCGATGCTGTCCTCGGGGATTGAGCCGGTGTGCCCGGTCTGCAGCTGCGCGTGATAGTTCGCGAACACCGCCATGGCCGGCTCACCCACCCCCGCCGACCGCATCGCGTCGAGGGCTTCCTGGAGTCCGGGATGGCTCATGACAGGCAAGCCTAGCCGCGCCGCCATCCCTACAATCGTGACCGTGCCGACCAAGCAGGACCGCCGTCGCGAGCTGCGCGCCCGCCGCCGCACCATCGCAGCCTCGCGGGACCTGCCCGCCGACGGCCGGCGCATCGCCGACCACGCCCTCGCCCTGATCCGCTCGGTCACTCCGGGCGAGGCGGACGAGCCGATGGGGTATGCGTCGCGCACCTCTCCCCCCACCATCACCCTCTATGAGCCGCTCCCGGTGGAGCCGGATGTCTCCGCTCTGCTGCACGAGGCATACGCCCTCGGCATCCGCGTGATCGTGCCGATCACGCTCCCTGACCTCGACCTGGACTGGGCGCAGTGGTCACCGGACGGCCTGGGTGAGCCGCTCGGCAAGGACGCCGTCGCAGATGTCACGGTCGCCTTCATTCCGGGCCTCTCCGTCGACGACTCCGGGACTCGCATGGGACAGGGCGGAGGCTGCTACGACCGGACGCTCCCCCGGATCGGCTCGGGGGCGCCGGTGGTGTGCGTGCTGCACCCGGGCGAGGACCACACCGTTCCCGCGCTGCCGCGCGAGGCCCACGACGTCCCCGTCGACGGCGTGCTCACCGCCGACGGTCTCCGCTGGGTCGACTGACTTCCCTGCTGGATTCCCCACCCTCCCCCCTCCGGAATCTCGCAATTGCGAGATTCCGGAGGGGGAAACGCTTGCTGGAGCAAGCACTCAGTCGCCGGGGACGAGGGTGAGCGTGTCGCTGGTGTTCGCGCGGACCGCCTCCGGCGAGTGCAGCCAGGGGTACTGCTCGTTGGCCATCCACGCCTCGACCTGGTCGCCGTAGTGGTCGTGATAGGCGTGACCGCTCTGGCCGGTCTGATTGACCCACGTCGAGCTGTCCAGGTCGGCGAGGTCGACCACCATCCGCATCGCCGGGGCCCAGTCGACGCCATAGCCCTCGTTGGCGCTCCACCCGTTGGCATTGACGATCGAGGAGCCGCCCGGCAGCCCGTAGGGACCACGGTTGACGAGCCAGCGGATCGGCGCGGGGATCCCCTCCCCGCCGAGCACGCTGTGCTCGAAGTTGAGCGCGTGCAGCTTGCCCCAGTCCCAGCCCGCGGGATCCTTGCCGAGCTGGCGGGTGAGCTCGAGCCGGGCCTCCTGAAGGGCCTGGCGCAGGATCTCGTCCCGCTCCTCGGTGATCCCAGGGGTCTGCTTGTTGTCCCACCACAGGCTGGTCGGCCGGCGCAGGAGCTCGGCAACGGCCGTGCGGTGCTGGGCGCCGCCGTCGACCCACAGGTCGCGGGGCAGCTCGTCGTTGAAGAGCAGAGCGAGCAGGTTGCGCCAGACGGCGTTGTAGTAGGCCGCGGCCGCACCGGCCGGTGACGAGTCCGCCGGCGTGGTGAAGTCCCAGTCGACGAGGAGCTCCTGGGCCTGCGCCGTGAACGGGTCGTCACTCGTGTCGATCTGGAGCAGGGCGTGCACGAGCGTCGGTGCGAAGGTGTTCTCCGAGTCGAGCTGGATCTCGCGCATGTCCTCGGGTGAGAGCGCGTCGGCGGCCATGATGAGGTCGCGGACCCGCGTCGATCGGTAGCCGTGGTCGTACTCGGCCGCGATGAACGGCTGCTCGCTCTCCGTCACCGGCTGGTTGGCCGCGACGATGAACTCCGACTCGGGGTTGTAGGTCCACGGCAGGTCCCGGAACGGGACGAAGCCGGTCC
This sequence comes from Intrasporangiaceae bacterium, assembly GCA_012518475.1. Lineage (GTDB taxonomy): Bacteria > Actinomycetota > Actinomycetes > Actinomycetales > Dermatophilaceae > F2B08. The sequence goes on from JAAYSB010000071.1 coordinate 2,864, forward strand.
AGTCATAGGTCGAGTCCCAGCCCGGGGCAGGCCAGAACCCAGGCGGGGCGCCCTCCCTCGCCGACTCACGGATCGGGAACAGTCCAGGTGCCTGATAGCCGATGTTGCCCTCGGTGTCGGCATAGAGAAGGTTCTGGGCCGGAACGGCGAACTTCTCAGCGGCAGCGCGGAACTCCGTGAAGTTCGAGGCGGTGTTCATCCCGAGGATCGCGTCGGCGGTCGCGGAGGGGGTCAGGCCGGTCCAGGCCAGGGCCACCGCATAGGTCTCGCGGACCTCGCGACCCTCGACTCGGGCGTTGGCACCGCCCTCGGCGACGGGGGGGCTGACGTCGGAGAGGAGAGGTCCGTGCACGGTCTCGCGAACCGTGAGCGTCTGGTCGTCACCGCCCGCCACGCGGAGGGTCTCCGTGCGGATCTCGAGGGGGACCCGCGCCCCGTCGCGCAGATAGGTCTCGTCCTCGAGGCGGTGCAGATAGAAGTCGGTGACATCGCCGCCGAGGTTGGTGAAGGCCCACGAGATGTCGTCGTTGTGGCCGATGATGACGCCGGGGAGGCCGGCGAACGAGAAGCCGGAGACATCGAGCGGACAGTCCGGGGTCTCGGTCCGGCAGTGCAGTCCGACCTGATAGAAGATCGACGGGATGCCGACACCGAGGTGCGGGTCGTTGGCCATGAGTGGCATGCCGGTCGAGGACTTCGCGCCGGTGACGACCCAGGAGTTCGAGCCGATGCCCTCGCCACGGCCGATGAGGTCGGGGATCGTGTCCAGCGCCCCCTGCGCCTCGGCGAAGGCTGCCTCGACCCGCTTGACGTCCCCGAGCTCAGGATCGGTGGCGACGGGTGAGCCGCCGGCCCGTCCGGGCGCGGGGGCCCACTCCTCGGCGCTGAGGATCGGCGGACGCGCGTCGAAGCTGTGGTCGGGGAAGAGCTCCATGATCTGCGAGCTCGTCATCCTCCCGTCGAGGCGGGCACGGAGCAGCTCGTTGTCGTAGTTCCCCTTGAGGTCCCAGGCCATCGCCTTGAGCCAGGCGAGGGAGTCGACCGGGGTCCACTCGTCCACGCGGTAGCCGCCGAACTGCTGGCCGAGAACGACATACTCGAAGGCCATCGAGCTCGGGCTCGCGTGCCGGTCGATGTAGGCGTTGACCCCGTCGGCGTAGGACTGGAGCAGTCGGCGGGTCTGCGGCTCGAGCAGCGGCAGCTCGGCCTCGGCGACGCGGCGCCAGCCCAGCGTGCGGGTGACCCGGTCCGCCTCGAGACCGGCCTCACCGACCAGCTCCGACAGCCGGCCCGCGGTGATGTGACGCCGCATATCCATCTCGAAGAACCGGTCCTGGGCGTGCACGAACCCCTGAGCCATCGCGAGGTCATCGGCCGTGTCGGCATAGATGTGCGGCACGCCCTGCTCGTCCCGGAGAACCTCCACCGGACCGGACAGGCCGGGGATGGAGATCTCGCCACTTGTCGTCGGGAACGGCCTGCGCACCCAGGACGTCGCGAGCACCACAGCGGCGACGAGGGTGACGACGAGAGCGAGAGCGACCACGATCCCGGCAACGCGAATCTTCTGACGGCGGCTCACCTAAGCGAGACTAGGACACGCGACTGGTGAAACGGAGACGACAGGGCCGTGGGAGAGACGATTGGTATGCGCGCCGCCGAGCTCGTGCCTGCCGTCGTCGCTGCGGACGAGGGCCTGACCGTCGACGGACTGACCCCCGCACTGCTCATCGGTGCTCTCACCCTGCTCGCCGCTGTGGCCGCCGTGCGCCTCACGAGCCGGACCGGCCTGCCGTCCCTCGTGCTCTACCTCGGCATCGGGATGCTCCTCAGCGCCGCCGGGGTCGGGATCCTCCTCGACGACGTCCGCACCGTCGAGGCGCTCGCCTCCACGGCGCTGGCGTTCATCCTCATCGAGGGTGGCCTGACGACGCGCTGGGAGAACATCCGCCAGGTCGTCGCCCCGGCCGTCGCGCTGGCAACGGTCGGAGTCGTCATCTCCACGCTCGTCCTCGCCTTCTGCGCCCACCACCTGCTCGGGATGGAGTGGCCGATCGCCCTCGTCATCGGGGCGGTGCTCGCCTCGACCGATGCGGGTGCCGTGTTCTCAGTGCTCCGGGGTGTCCCCCTGCCGAAGCGACTGAGCGGGCTCATCGAGGCCGAGTCCGGCTTCAACGACCCGCCGGCGATCATCCTCGTCATCGCGCTCGCTGGTGCCGCCGTCGACCCCTCGGAGTCCACGCTGTCCGTCGGACTGGTCCTCAGTGCCGGCTGGCAGCTCGTCGGCGGCATCGCCGGAGGCCTCCTCGTGGGCTGGGCGGGAGTTCGCGTCCTACGGCTGGCGGCGTCGACGTCCTCGGGTCTGTTCGCCATCGCCGTGTTCGCCGTCGCGACGATCGCCTATGCGGGGGCAGCCACGGCGGGGGTGTCGGGCTTCATCGCCTGCTACGTCGCCGCGTTCGTCATGGGCAACTCCAACCTGCCGCACCAACAGGCCGTCAACGGCTTCGGCACCGCCCTGGGCTGGCTGGCCCAGATCGGCCTGTTCGTCATGCTCGGGATGCTCGCGACCCCGACGCACCTCATCGACCAGGTCGTCCCTGCCCTCATCGTCGGAGCCGCGCTGCTCCTCGTCGCACGGCCGCTCTCGGTCGGCCTGACACTGCTGCCCTTCCGGCTGCCGTGGCGTGAGCAGGTGTTCATCTCGTGGGCCGGGCTGCGCGGTGCTGTGCCAGTCGTGCTCGCCACGGTGCCGATGGCCATGGGGCTCGATGCCGAGTGGATCTTCGATCTCGTGTTCGTCCTCGTCGCCATCTTCGTCCTCCTCCAGGCACCTCTCATGCTGCCGGTAGCCAAGGCGCTCAACGTCACCGCCGCATACCAGTCGACGTCGTTGGCCGTCGAGCTCGTGCCGCTCGAGGAGCTCGATGCGGCTGTGCTGCTCGTCTCAGTGGGGAAAGGTTCGCGGCTGGCCGGTGTCGAGACGGCCGAGCTGCGGCTGCCCCGGGGCGCCAACGTCACCCTGATCGTGCGGGAGGGCGAGGGTTTCGTCCCCAAGCCCTCGACGGCGATCCGCGTCGGTGACGAGCTGCTCGTCGTGTCCACGGCCCGGGCCGGGGCGGCCGCCGAGCGCCGGATCCAGGCAGTGAGCGAGCAGGGGCGCCTCGCCGGGTGGATGGGCGGGCAGCGACGGCCCGGTCCGCCTCCGCGACCACAGGGGAGCCGCTGATCCCGCCTGGGTCTCGAGGATGACCGTGCGGGCGCGCCCGGCAGGTACCATCGATGACGATCCGCATCCTTCGCGCGCTGTGGCCTCGACGTCGCACCGCGCCATCGAACGAGGTATGTCCCGTGCCCACCTATGCCTATGCCTGCACCGAGTGCGAGCACCGCTTCGACATCGTGCAGTCGTTCAGTGACGACTCCCTGACCGAGTGCCCCGAGTGCGGTGGCCGACTGCGCAAGCTGTTCAACGCGGTCGGTGTCGTCTTCAAGGGCGGCGGCTTCTACCGCACCGACTCCCGGTCCGCCTCGAGCTCCTCGACGCCCGGCTCGTCGAGCACCTCCGGCTCGAGCAGCTCCACGGACTCCTCGAGCGGATCCTCGGACTCGAGTAGCAGCTCATCGGCATCGAGCAGCTCATCCACATCCGCGTCATCGTCGGGCGCGTCGTCCACGAGCAGCTGACCGCAGCCGTCACGCGCCACGGCCGACGGATAGCCTCGATGCGTGAGCACCTCTGAGTCGACTGCAGCACCGCGCATCGCCACTGCCACGTCCGACCTCACCGCCGAGATCGGCGTGATCGGCGGGTCGGGCTTCTACGAGTTCTTCGAGGACGCTGAGCGCGTCCGGGTGAGCACTCCCTATGGCGACCCGAGCGACGACCTCGTCATCGGTGCCGTCGGCGACCGGCAGGTCGCCTTCCTGGCGCGACACGGTCAGGGTCACCGGTTCCCGCCGCACCGGGTCAACTACCGGGCCAACCTCTGGGCGCTGCGCAGCGTCGGCGTCCGACAGGTCATCGCGCCGTGCGCGGTCGGCTCGCTGCGTCCGGAGCTCGGACCGGGCGCCATCCTCGTCCCGGATCAGGTGGTGGACCGGACGTGGGGACGCGAGCATACGTTCTATGACGTCGTCGGACCGGTCGTCCATGTCGAGTTCGCCGACCCCTACTGCCCGGTGGGTCGGGCGGCTGCGGTCGCAGCGGCCCAGGACGCCGGGATCGAGGTCGAGGACGGTGGGACGCTCGTCGTCATCAACGGACCACGGTTCTCGACGCGGGCCGAGTCGCTCATGCATCAGCAGGCCGGATGGTCGATCGTCGGCATGACCGCGATGCCGGAGGCGGGGCTCGCCCGCGAACTGGCGATGTGCTTCACGACGGTGGCCCTCGTCACGGACCACGACGCGGGAGTCGACGGTGGCGCGGCGGTCACCCACGAGGCGGTCCTCGCGGCATTCGCCGGGAATGTCGACCGTCTTAAGGGAGTCGTCGCCGAGGTCGTGCGGGCCCTGCCGCGGCCCGGCGACGACCAGAGCCGTCCGGAGCAGGTCTGCCGCTGCCAGCAGGCTCTTGACGGACTGCGTCTGCCGATCGAGCTTCCATGAGGGCCCGGGCGGGCGGGCGCCACCGGCACCGCGGTACGCCCGCGTCCCGGCCTCGATCCGGCAGCGGATCGAGGAGCGTCCGGACCACTCGTGCGCCCTCGCCGACGGGCAGAGCGGATCTACGCAGCCGCCTCACTGCGTCCTTCCCGGCGCTGCTGGGCCCCGGGCGACGAGCCGCCTGGCGCCGCTACTGCCTGCGGCGGGGCATCGCGGTACTCCTCGCGCTTGCCGGCTCCGGGCTGGTCTTCCTCGCGGGCGCGACCCAGTCCTCTCTGGCCGGGTGAGCAGCGGTTCGGCCGATCAAGTCGCCCCTCGAGTCATTCTTCGCTACTCTCTCCCTTTGGACGTGCCGTGGCCGATACCACGGCCAATCCGGGGACCGAAGCCCATCCAGGCGTCAGCGAGCAGCTCCCGCACACCGATCAGGACCACACAACGGCCCCTGAACTTTTCCCTGTCAGACCACCACACAAGGAGATACCCATGAAGGGTTTCAAGGACTTCATCATGCGCGGCAACCTCGTCGAGCTTGCCGTCGCCTTCATCATCGCCACCTCGTTCGCCGCGCTCGTCACGGCGTTCACCGAGGTCGTCATGGAGGCCCTCGCCAAGGCCGGCGGCGCCCCGAACTTCGATGACTGGACCGTTGGCGGCTTCACCACCGTCGGCCCGTTCCTCACCGCGCTCGTCGCCTTCCTCATCCTCGCGGCGATCGTCTACTTCTTCATCGTCAAGCCCTACGAGGCTGCCCGCGACCGCTTCATGCCGGCCGCCGACGACGAGGTCGACGAGAACACCGCGCTGCTGCGCGAGATCCGCGACTCCCTGCGCACCCGCGGCTGAGCCTTCGCCTCATCTGCAACACCTTTCCCGCCTCAGGCGGAAACAGCGCGCTTCGCACAGGGACCTTTCCCGTGCGAAGCGCGCTTTCGTATACTCACTCACCAGTGCGGCGGGCGCTGCTCCTCCCACCAGGAGGCTGAGTGCCTCGAGCGGCTCTCCCCCCAGCCGGCGTCGGTGTCGTCGCTGGTCTGCTCAGGGGTATGCGCCGCTCCCCTGATCTCGAAGTCCCACCTCATCTCCCCCACCCGGACGCTCGCAGCACCGCGCTGATGCGCGGCGATCCGCATCCTCCGGACCCCCGGTGGCGCGTCGTCATCCTCGGTCACCTCGATCGGCCCCTCGACAACGACCTCGAGCGGCAGCTCGGGCAACGCTTCTCCTTCGACGGAGTCGAGGACGAGGGCGCGAACGGAGCCCGGTCGCAGGACGAAGCGACGTCCGGCGTCGGCCGCAGTCAGGTCAGGAAGCCGGCTGGTCATCGGCGCGACCCTCGGGGGGCTCGGTCGACTCCGCGGGCTCATCCGACTCGGCCGGCTCATCCTGCGTCGATATCCCATCCCCAGGCGACCCCGCTTCCGGCTCAGGGGTCACCGGCTGCTCCCCCGTGACAGAGCGGTACGCCTCCGCCGGGTCACCCGAGGCAGGCGAATAGGCAGCGTTCTCAGCGCCGTCCGGGCCGTCCGAGTCCGACAGGTCTGCCGTTGGTGCCGACTCGATCGGGTCCGGCGAGTCCGCCGCAGCACCGGTCTCTCCCGAGGCTGCCGGGGGTGCTGACTCGTCGATCTCGCCAGCAACCCCGGCCTCGACCTCCTCTGGTGCGACCGGGCGCCGGTGGGCCAGCCCGACGATCGCGGACACGTCCCTGGCCGGGTCCCTGAAGACATCCGCCGTCCAGATCCGGTGGTGCGTCCATCCGAGCCGGGTGAGGTGGTCGGCACGCAACCGGTCGCGATCGCGGACCGTGGCGAGCGAGGCATACCGAGGGCCATCGGACTCGACGGCGAGAATGAGCTGCCCGGGCCGGGCCGGGTCCTCAATGGCCAGGTCGATGGGCGCCTCGCCGTGACCGTCTCCCTCGTGCACGGTCAGGCCGTGGCGGCGCAGCCGGCGGGCCATCTCGCTCATGACGAGCGGCAGGTCACCGCCGCGGGAGCCGACGGTCGGCGGCAGGTCGTCGCGGTCGGCACGTTCGGCATAGTCGAGGAAGTCGCGCAGGAACCGCGGGCCGGCGGAGTTGAGCCGCTCCGGGTCGAGGTCGCTCGAGCGTAGCGAGGTCACGACGGTCATCCGCTTCCGGGATCGGGTGATGGCGACGTTGAGCCGGCGCTCACCGCCGGCGTTGTTGATCGGCCCGAAGCGGTGGATGACTCGGCCGTGCGGGGTCTTGCCGAAGCCGAGGGAGAGGATGATGGCGTCGCGCTCGTCACCCTGGACCCGCTCGAGGTTCTTGACGAAGAACCGCTCGTGCCGGTCCTCGTCGAAGAAGTGCGTGAGGTCTGCCTCGGCGGCGATGCGGGCCTGGATGGCGGCCTCGAGCCGGGTCGCGTGCGTCATGCCGAGAGCGATGACCCCGAGCGACTCCTCGGGGCGGGTGCGGGCGTGCTCCATGACGAGGTCGACGACCCGCTGGACCTCCTCGTGGGTCGACTCGACGCCGCCGTTCTCGGTGACCATGCCCGTCGCTTCGACATAGGACACGCGCAGCGGGGACTCCCTGCCGGTGCCGGGGAAGGTGACGAGGTCGCCGGCATACATCTGCTGGTTGGCGAAGGCGATGAGGCGTTCGTCGGTCGATCGGTAGTGCCACGTCAGTCTGCGGACAGGTGCGACGGAGGCGAGCACGTCGAGGACGGACTCGAAACCGCTCGTGAGATCGACCTCGCTGCCCTCGATAGCGACCTCGTCGGCGAGGTCGTCGGCCGCACTGGTGAAGAAGGTCGTCGGCGGCAGCTGCTTCTGGTCTCCGGAGACGACCACATGGTGCGCCCGGGCGATGGCCGAGACCGCCTGGGCCGGTGGGACCTGGGAGGCCTCGTCGAAGATGACGACGTCGAAGTGGGTCCCCGGCGGGAGAGAGCCGGCGACGACGAGAGGGCTCATCATCCAGCACGGCTTGAGGGCCGTGAGCAGCCCCGACGCCGAGCCCATGAGCTCGCGCAGACTCTGGTGCCCGCGGCCGCGGTTGGCCTCGGCCCGGAGCAGTGACTCCTCGGCGGGGCGATTGGCCAGCTCGCCCACCACACGCCTGGTGACTGCCTCCTGGACGCGGGCGGCGTTGTCGCGCAGGTGCTGGCGGTCGGCCTCGGCGAAGTCCCGCACGACCTGGCGCAGCCGGTCACCGGCGGGTTCTCCATAGCTCGGGTCGGACAGGGCGATGTCGTCGCAGACCGAGGTCCACCAGACGAAGGCGGCCTCGACGGGCACCTGCTCGGCGGGAACGCGACGCTCGGCGATGTCCTCGATGAAGGGGCCCCAGCCGTGCTCGCGGCACTCGTCGAGCAGGCCGATGACGCGGGGGATGACCCGGAGCCGCTCGGGCGCGGCCGCGAGCTCGTCGAGGCGGTCGGCGACGAGGACGATCGGGTCGGTGAGGAAGCGCCCCCCACGGGCGGTCCCCGCCAGGCGCGTCCCGAGCCACTCGAGGTCGGACGTCAGTCGGGCGTAGGCCGCAACGGCCTGGTCGAGCCGGGCGGGGACCTCGGGTCGTCCACCCTTGCCCATGAGGCGGTTCCACGCCAGACGCTGCCCGTCGGCGGCGACGAGCTCGTCGTGCAGGTTGCGGGGTCGGGGTCCGGGCCGCAGGTATCCCTCGGCCTGGCGCCGCAGCCGCCACCGCTCGAACCAGCTGAGCTCGACGCCGTGGCTGCGGCGGTACTCCCGGGTGCCGGTCGCCCCGATGAGGTCGGCGAGCGGCACATCGAACACGTCCGAGCGGAAGGTCTCGAGAGTCTCCTTGACGCGGCTCGCCGTCCCGAGGATCGTCCCCCACTCGTTGACCGAGGTGGCCTCGGGCAGTCGGAGGGTGCCGAACACCTCAGTCAGGAGCTTCTGAAACTTCGTCAGGCCGCCGTCGGCATAGCGCTCGACGATCTCGAGGGCACGCACCGCATCCTCGCTCGACGGGATCCGGGCGCCGAACCACGGGTCGTGGTCTGCCCCGTCGGTCCAGGCCCCGAGGGCGGCGGCGCGGGCGAGGCGGGCGGCGTCGTCCTCCATCGTGTCCCGGTCGATGCCGTGGAGTGTCTCGCCACGGAGGCGGACCCGGCTGTGCGGGGCCGGTCGGGCGGTCTCGAGGCGGCTCACCTCCTCCTGGGCCTCGAAGGCGGACACCCCGAAGGCCTCCCGCCTGCTGTGCAGGCCGTTCCGGTGCTCGGTGAGGTCCTTCTGGGTCTCGAGGAGCAGGGCCCTGCGCCGGTTCTCCTCGGGGAGGTTGGAGCCACTACGGCGCCGCTGCTGGTGGCTGTCGAGGGCAGCGCCGATCTCGCGGGCCACCGCGCGGCGGTTCCCCACGCCGTCATAGAGGTCGAGGACGAGGTTCCCGAGCCCGACCTGGTTGAGGCGTTGATGGACGGCGTCGATGGCGGCCCGCTTCTCGGCGACGAAGAGCACACTGCGGCCGTCGGCCATGAGTGCGGCGACGAGGTTGGCGATCGTCTGGGACTTGCCGGTTCCCGGAGGCCCCGAGATGACGAGATTCGACCCGACTCGCGCGGCCTCGATGGCCGCGATCTGGCTCTGGTCCGCATCGAGCACGAGATGCTCACGGCGCGGGTCGACGGTCAGGCTCGGCTCCGGCGGCGAGGAGCGCACCGCGCTCAGCGCGTCGGCGTCCCCGGCGAGGGCGGCGACGACGTCGTTGTTCGCGAGGTCGTCGACCTGGGCGGCGAGGTCGACGACCATCGGCAGCTTCGCATACGAGAACGTGCCGAGGACCTGCCGAGGCGCGATGGTGAATCCCTCGACGTCGCGGCAGATCTCCTGGAGCGCCCGGTATGCGGGCAGTGGGTCGAACCCTGTGGGGGTGTCGGTGAGCGCCTCGATCTGGGCGGTGTCCATGGCGACGCCGCGCTGTTCGACGAGGTAGTGCACGAGAACCGGGTTGAGCTCGACCTCGGACGACACCGACAGGACGAAGTCGTCGCGGGCCGGTGTCGTCGGGCGCAGGGTGGCCGAGCGGAGCAGCACCGGCGCCATCGGGGTGCGGGCGGAGCGGGGCAGGTCCCATGTCGCCATGCCGATGGCGAGGTGAAGGGTCGCGATCCCGCGTTCCTCGAGGAGCTCGCGGGCCTTGGCGGAGATCGTGCGGGCCCGGTGCCTCGCGTCCTGGAAGGCGTTCTCCTCCCGGAAGAGGTCCCGCAGGCGCGGTGCGCCGCCGGCGAGTAGGACCGACAGCCCGCCCGGGTGTGCCGTGGTGATGTCGAGGGTGCCGGCCGACAGATCGCGGTACCAGAGCAGGGTATTGCGGCCCCCGAGGTCGACGAGCTGTCGCGACCAGCGCGCCACCGCAGCAGCGACGAGGTCGCGTCGCGGGTCGGTGGGCGTCGCGGTCATCGATTCAGGCTAACCGCGCTGCGCCGCCGTCCCGTGAAGTCACTGAGCGTGTTGCTCACATTCACGATGTCTGACAGACAACAGATGCGGTATGCGCCGGTCACCGCCCGCTCCCGGCTCCCCTCACGAGGACGACGGTGGCGATGAGGATCGATACGGCTAGCACTCCGTCGGCGGCCGCGAGGGTGCTGTAGGAGGCCTGGGCGACGATGACTCCGGCGAGGGCGCCGCCCCCTCCGGCTGCCAGACCCATGAGGAGGTCGGCCGAGCCCTGGGCCCCGGCCCGTTGGGCCGGCCGCAGGGCTGCGGTGAGTAGGGTCGAGCCGCTGATGAGGGTGCAGGACCAGCCCAGACCGAGGAGGAGCAGCGCCACGGTCAGCGGGACGGAGAACCCCTCGGCGGCGAAGATGCCGGTCACGGTCGCCAGAAGGAGGATGCCGCCACCGACCCTCGCCATCGTCACGGCGCCGAGGCGGTCGACGGCGATCCCGACAAGAGGGGAGAACGCGAACATGCCGAGGATGTGGATGCTGATGACGAGGCCGATGAGCTCGAGGTCGGCGTGACCGTGGCGCATGTGCAACGGCGTCATGACCATCATCGACACCATCGTGGCGTGACCGAGGGCGAGGGTGATGAGCCCGAGCAGGGCGGGGCGGTGCTCCCGGATGTCGCGGAGCCCCTGGCGGATGCCGCCCGTCTCAGCGGCTGTGTGAGTGCCACTTTCTTGATCCACGGTCTCCCCGCGTGCCGCTGCACCCGCGATCGCCGTGGCCTCCCGCTCCCGCGACAGGAGCAACGGGTCGGGTCGCAACCAGATAACGAGGACGACGATGGCGAGCGCGAGAGCGATGAGGGAGAAGACGAACGGTCCGGTCAGCTCCGGCAGGCCGAGAGCGCGGGCGACCGGCTGGGCTGGTCCGACGAGGTTGGGCCCGAGGACGGACCCGATGGTCGTCGCCCAGACGACGACCGACAGGTCCCGTCCCCGGTGCTCAGGGGCGGCGAGATCGGCGGCGGCGAAGCGGCTCTGCGAGTTCGAGGTCGTCGCTCCCCCGAAGCACAGGCTGCCGAGAAGCAGGAGCGGGAAGTTCTCCACGACGGCGGAGGTGATGAGCAGGACGGCGCCGATCATGGCGAGCGCATAGCCGAGGAGCAGGCCGGGACGTCGGCCCCGCGCCGCCATGATGCGCGCGATCGGGATCGCGATGAGCGCGCTCCCGAGAACCTGGAACGTGCCCCCGAGGCCCGCGAACGTGGGGCTACCGGTGATGTCCTCCGCGATGAGCGAACCGACCGCGATGCCGGCAGCCAGACCGACCCCGCCAAGCACCTGGGTGGTCGAGAGGACCCCGAGGGTGCGGCGCTGGATGGGATCCCGCGTCGCCGGGGTCTGATCGACGGTGGTCACGAAGAGGAGACTACGAGGAACAATGGTGCGATGCCCACCGCGTCCACCGTCCTCGTCACCGGTTTCGAGCCCTTCGGCCCGCACGCGACCAATCCGACCGCCGAGGCCGTCGCACTCCTGCCCGAGCGCATCACCGGGGCACGCGTCGTCACTGCGGCCCTGCCAGTCGAGTACGGCCGGTGCGCGGAGGCGGCTCTGGCGCTCATCGACGAGCACTCCCCCGACGTCATCGTGCTGACCGGACTGGCGGCGGGTCGGACGGCCGTCACCCCCGAGCGCATCGGCATCAACGTCCGAGACACCGGCGGCGTCGAGGGCTTCGCCGACAACGCCGGACGTGCTCCGGTGGACCTGCCGATCGTCGCGGACGGTCCCGACGGCCTGTTCTCCACCCTCCCGAACCGGGCGATCGTCGCTGCTCTCCTGGCGGCCGGCATACCGGCGGAGATGTCCGCAACCGCCGGGACATTCATCTGCAACGAGACCCTGTATGCGGTGCTCCACGTACTCAGTTCAGCTCCCCCACCCGTCCCGCTCGCCGGGTTCATCCATGTCCCGGATACCGATGTCCTCCCCATCGGCGAGATCCTCCGCGCGATCAGGGTCGCAGTGGAGACGACCGTAGCGGCGCTGGAGACTGCCTAGCGGCGAAGACGCGCGCGGTTGCACGACACCGTGGACTGTCACGGAGCACCTCCTGTGGCTCAGTAGACTTGTCCCTCGGGCCGCTCTACTGGCCCACGCCCTCGTAGCTCAGGGGAAGAGCACTTCTCTCCTAAAGAAGGTGTCGCAGGTTCGAATCCTGCCGGGGGCACGCTGTGATGTCTCGGGACATCGGAATAGCCGGGTGGTCTGCTGCACGGAGAGGTGACATGGTGGTCACGCGGCCTGGCTGGCCGGTGTGGTCATGATGGTTTCGTACTCGATGGGTGTCAACCGTCCGAGGCGGCGTTGCCTGCGGCGGCGGTGGTAGGTGCGTTCGATCCAGGTGACGATGGTGATGCGCAGGTCGTCTCGGGTGGTCCAGGAGTGGCGGTTCAGGACGTTCTTCTGCAGGAGGGAGAACCAGCTCTCGACCGCGGCATTGTCAGCGCTCGTCCCCACCTGCCCCATGGAGCCGAGCAGGTTGTGCCGGCGTAGGGCCTTGAGGAATTTCCGCGACCGGAACTGACTGCCCCTATCGGAGTGCACCACACAGCCGGCCACCGCCATGCCGGCAGCGGCGCGTGCGTCGACCGCGTTGTCCAGAGCCCGAACGGCGAGGCGGGCCTTCATGCGCGAGTCGATGCTGTAGCCGACGATCCGGTTGGACCAGGCGTCCTTGACCACGCACAGGTACAGCTTGCCCTCACCGGTGCGGTGCTCGGTGATGTCGGTCAGCCACAACCTGTTGGGCTCCTGCGCGGTGAAGTCGCGGCGAACCCGGTCCTCGTGCGCTGGCGGGCCCGGCTTCTTGCCGTTCTTGGCCCGCTTCTTGCCGAAGCTGCTCCACCAGGCATTGCTCGAGCAGATCTTCCACGCGGTCCGCTCACACATCACGACCCCGGCGTCGCGGGCTTCGTCGGCGAGCAGCCGGTACCCGAACTCCGGGTCGTCGCGGTGGGCATCGAAGAGGGCGTCGGCGCGGTAGGCCTCGGCCAGCTCCCGCTCGCTGACCGGGTCCTTCAGCCACCGGTAGTACTGCTGCCTGCACAGATTCAGGACCCGACACGTCACCGTCACGGGAACCCGGATCGGGTCCTCCTGCACGGCCAGCTCACGGACGAGCGGGAACATCATTTTGGGGGCAGGTTCGCCTGCGACAGGTACCCCGCCGCGCGGCGCAAGACCTCGTTCTCCTGCTCCAGCAACCGGATCCGGCGCTTGGCATCACGCAGCTCGCTGGACTCCTGCCGACCCGGGTCCGCCTTGCCGCCGCCCTCGCGGTCGGCCTTAGCCAGCCAGTTCGTCAGACAGGTCTCTGAGATCCCGAAGTCGGCAGCGACCTGTCTCAAGGTCACCCCCTCCTCCCGGGACCGAGCGACCCGCACAACATCCTCACGGAACTCTCGCGGATAAGCCTTGGGCATGGTGCACATCCTTCCCCGTGACGCCTCCCGGCACCACAGAATCAGTTGTCACCTCTCCGTGCAGCAGACCCGGGAGCCGGGGTCGGTGGAGGTGTGGGGCGTCGGTTGAGTGCCGTCGCATACCTCCACTCGCGGGGAGGTGGCGGGGAGCCGGGGTCAGCCAGGGCCCTTTAGCTGAACTCGTCGAGGCCCGAGCGGGCTTGATCGAGCCACGCCTGCCTGGCCTCGAGCGCTGCCCTGGCCTCCTTGACCTTCTTCTCGTTGCCCTTGGCCTCGGCGGCCGCCAGGTCCTTCTCGAGACCCTCGACCGCCTTCTCGAGCTGGTCGACGAGGCTCCGGGCCCGCGCGAGCGCCTCGGGGTTGGACGAGGACCACTTCTTGTCCTCGGCCTCCCGGACGGCTGACTCGACGCGGCGTAGGGCCTTCTCGGTACGGTCGATGTCGGCCCGAGGCACCTTGCCGGCCTTGTCCCAGCGGTCCTGGATGGAGCGCAGCGCAGACTTGGTCGCCTCGAGGTCGGAGATGGGCAGCAGGGCGTTGGCCTCGGTGATGAGCTCTTCCTTCACGGCGAGGTTGCCCCGGAACGCCTCGTCCTCGGCAGCGGCAACCTCGTCCTTGGCGTTGAAGAAGGCGTCCTGGGCGACCTTGAACCGCGCCCACAGGGCGTCATCGTCGTTCCGACCTGCTCGGCCGGCGGCCCGCCACTTGTCCATGAGCCGCTTGAACTCCCGCGGCGTCTGGCTCCAGTCCTTGCTCGTGGACAGCTGCTCGGCCTCGGCGACGAGGCGCTCCTTGAGCGCCTTGGCCTCGGACTGGGTCGACTCGAGCTCGGCGAAGTGCGCCCGGCGAGCCTTGTCGAAGCTGCTCCGGGCCGCACTGAACCGCTGCCACAGCTCGGACTCGACCGGCTTGTCCAGCCGGACTCCGCTGCGCTGGTGGGCCTTCCACTGGTCGAACAGGGACCGCAGCTCCTCACCGCTGCGCTTCCACTGGATCTTGGCCGGGTCCTGGCCAGCCAGCTCCTCAGCCCGGGCGACGAGCGCCTCACGCTCGACCTGGGCACTCGCCTTCGCCGCTGCGCGGGTGGCGGCCTCCTCCTCGCGGCGGGTCTTGACCGTCCCGGCGATGCCGTCGAGCTTGGCCTGGAGCGCAGGCAGGTCGCCCACGAAGGCGGGCTCGACCATCTGCTCGGCCAGATGCTTCAGCTGCTCGGCGGCGTCCTTGGCGGTGAGCTCGCTGGAGGTTGCGAGACGCTGCTCGAGCAGCTCGGCCATCCCGAACAGCTCGTCGTACTTGCGGGCGAAGTACTGGAGGGCATCGTCCGAGGAGGCACCGGGATAGGAGCCGACCGCACGCTCGTCCTCGCCGGTGACGACGTAGACGGTGCCATCGTCGGCAACGCGACCGAACCGCGCGGAGGCGGAGTGGTCGGCCACCGGAGCAGGAACCGCGGCAGGACGCGCTGCCGCGACCTTGGCCGCGAGGGCCGCGGGGCTCGGGGCGACGGGCCTGGGTGCGGCCGGCACCGGCGCGGCCGGCTCGGGGTCTGCGCTGACCGACTCGGACTCCGGAGCAGCTGCCGGCTCCCCAGGTGCCGGCTCGGACTCCGGGGTCGTCGGCTCAGGGTCCTGAGCAGGCGCCGACTCCTCGGGCGCGGCCTCGGCGGCGACATCCTCTGGAGCGGTAACGTCCTCGGCCGCAGGCTCGCCGACCGTGTCGGCGGTGGCGGCGTCCGGGGTTCCGACCACCGTCTCGGTTCCGTTCTCACTCTCCGTCGCAGGCGCGGACTCAGCCGCAGTCTCAGGCTGGGACTCGGCCTCGGGAGCGGCGACCTCCGGGGACTCGGTGACCGGCGCCTCGGCCGGCTCGAGGGCGTCGGGGGTGGGGTTGTCGTTGCTCACGTCAGGCCTTCTTCTCGGTGACAGCGATCTCGAGGATGCTGATGGGCTGGGCAGGAGAACCATCGGCACCGCCGCCGGTCACTCCGGCGTCGACGATGTGGTCGATGATCTCCATGCCAGAGGTGACGTTACCGAAGATCGTGTATCCACCGCCGGAGGGAGGCCACACCGAGTCGGTCGCAACGATGAAGAACTGGCTGCCGGTGCCGGCCTCCAGGTCGCCGGTGCGGGCCATCGCGAGCGTGCCTCGTGGATAGCTCCCGTCCTCAGGGACGTACTCGACTCCGTAGCCGTAGCCCGGTCCGCCCGTGCCGGTCCCGGTCGGGTCACCACACTGGAGGACGGTGTTGCCGCTCGCGAGGAGCCGGTGGCAGGGGGAGTCGTCGTAGAAGCCGTCCTCGGCCAGCATGAGGAACGACGCGACGCTCTGCGGGGCGTCGGTGCCGTCGAGGTCGACGGTGATGTCGCCACAGTTCGTCGTGACGACGGCCGTATAGGTCCTGCCCTCAGCCTCGGTCGCGTCCGGCAGCTCGTACGTCGCGGGGGTGCCCGGCGCTGCTGGCGGCTCGGTGCAGACGATCCCGCTCGCGTCCGTGCTGCCGCTGGCGTCGGTGGTGTCGTCGGTACTGCCCAGGACCTTGCTCAGCAGCACGATGCCCGCGACGACGAGGAGGGCCACCACCGCCACGACGACAGCCTGGCCGGTGCGCTTGCGCTCGGCCTGTCGCTGGACCGCGACCTTCTCCTGGCGCTGGGCACGTCGACGCGCGCGGTCCCGTTGTTGCTGCTTGGTCGCCTTGTGGCTCTTGCTCGACACAAGCGTCAATCCTAGGCTGCTCACAGCCGAACCGGTGGGGATCATCCGGTCAACCTCCTCGCCGGACGACCGAGATGGGTCGTGGGCGGAGCTCGGGTCGCTAGGGTCGGCCCTACTCCACCCATGAACGCGCCTCCGTCGGCCGTGACCGGTCGCATTAGGCTGGACGACGTGCTGACGATCGGTTTCCCCGCGAGCGCCTTCGCGACCAACTGCTACATCCTCGCCCCGTCCGCGGGGGAGGAGTGCCTCATCGTCGACCCCGGCATCGGGGTCGAGGACCGGCTCGCCGAGGTGCTCACGGAGCACCGGCTGCGGCCGGCGGCAGTCCTCCTCACTCATGGCCACATCGATCACACCTACTCGGTCACTCCGGTCTGCGGGGGTGAGATCGGCGCCTACATCCACAGCGCCGACCGCTACCGGCTCGCCGACCCGCTCGCGAGCATCGGCCAGGAGCTGCGCTTCATGCTCGAGCAGCAGTTCGGCACGAGCGCGACGTGGACCGAGCCCTCACAGATCGTCGAGGTCGAGAACGGGCAGAACCTCGAGATCGCCGGTCTGAGCGTCGACATCCTGCACGCGCCCGGTCACACCGAGGGCTCGGTCATGTTCCGCCTGCCGACGCCGCCGACCGGCATCGGCGACGACCACGACCTCACGAGCACGGTGCTCTCCGGTGACGTCCTCTTCGCCGGTTCGATCGGCCGGACCGACCTGCCCGGCGGTGACGACGCGGCCATGCAGCGTTCCCTGCGCGAGGTCGTGCTCCCCCTGCCTGACCCCACCCTCGTTCTCACCGGCCACGGTCCGGCGACGACGATCGCGCGGGAACGCGCGGCGAACCCCTACCTCCAGGGCCTCTGACCCACCCCTCCAGCCCAGCCAGACCGAACTGCACAAGGAACGCGACGCATACCCCATGGCATCTTCGAAGGTGACTCCTCTCTCCGGCTTCCCCGAGCTGCTGCCCGCCGAGCGGCTGCTCGAGCTGCACTTCCTCGACACCGTCCGGGAGGTGTTCGAGCTGCACGGGTTCGCCCCCATCGAGACCCGAGCGGTCGAGCCGGTCGAGCGGCTCATCGGCAAGGGCGGTGACGCGGACAAGGAGATCTACGGCATCCACCGGCTCGCCGACGGCGAGGCCGAGCGTCCCGGCAGGGACGCCGACCTGGGGCTGCACTTCGACCTGACCGTCCCGTTCGCGCGCTACGTCCTCGAGCACGCGGGCAAACTGAGCTTCCCGTTCCGCCGCTACCAGATCCAGAAGGTCTGGCGGGGGGAGCGGCCCCAGGAGGGCCGCTACCGCGAGTTCACCCAGGCCGACATCGACGTCGTCGACGTCGGGGAGCTCGCCCCACACTTCGAGGCCGAGATGCCGCTCGTCATCGCCGAGGCGTTCCGCCGCCTCCCGGTGGGGGACTTCCGCATCCAGGTCAACAACCGCAAGATCCCCGAGGGCTTCTATCTCGGACTGGGTCTCAGCGACGTCGCCGGCACCCTGCGGATCGTCGACAAGCTCGACAAGATCGGGCCTGAGAACGTCGCCCGGCTCCTCGTCGAGGCGGGCGCCACCGAGGAGCAGGCTCAGGCCTGCCTCGCCCTCGCCGAGATCCGCACGGACGACACGTCGTTCGTCGAGCGGGTCCGGGCGCTGGGGGTCGAGCACCCGACTCTGGATGAGGGGCTGACCGCGCTCGCCGCCGTCATCGACACCGGCCGGGCCGTCGCGCCCGGTGTCCTCGTCGCCGACCTGCGCATTGCACGCGGCCTCGACTACTACACCGGCACCGTCTACGAGACCCAGATCGTCGGGAACGAGGAGTGGGGATCGGTATGCTCCGGCGGCCGCTATGACTCCCTCGCCTCCGACGGGCGGACGACATATCCGGGAGTGGGGATCTCGATCGGGCTCTCGCGGCTCGTCCACCTGCTCATCAGCAAGCGTGGCCTGTCGGCCTCCCGGAGCACCCCGGCCGCCGTCCTCGTCGCCGTCACCGCTGAGGAGGACCGCGCCGCCTCGACCCAGGTCGCCGCGGCCCTGCGCGCACGCGGGATTCCGTGCGAGGTCGCCCCGAAGGCTGACCGGTTCGGCAAGCAGATCCGGTATGCCGACCGCAGGGGGATCCCGTTCGTCTGGTTCCCCGGTGCCCGGGTGGATGAGGAGACGCAGGTCGCCCACGACCAGGTCAAGGACATCCGCAGCGGCGAACAGGTCGACGCCGACGCCGCCACCTGGACCTGCCCGGATGAGGATCTTCGCCCGCAGCTCGTCCAGACCTCCTGAAGGCCCAGGCCGTCGAGAAGGCGCCGTCAGGGGCCCGGCCGCTCCTGGGGTCGCTCGCCGCTGGGTGGCCGCAGGCCGGTGTCGGCCAGCTCGAGCTCGGCGAGCTCCCGGATCACGCGCGACTCGCCGCGGCGCCAGTCGCCGGCGGGGTCGTC
>JAAYSB010000072.1 GCA_012518475.1 Intrasporangiaceae bacterium
CGACGGTGACGGGGTTCTACGGGGGGCACGCGGTCGCGACCGCCCTGTGGACCGCGATCGCCGCACTCCTGATGACGACCGTCGCCTCCCGGGTGAGCGACCGGGGGCTCATGGTCCGGATCGGGCTGGCCCTCGTCGCGGTCGCGATCGCCAAGCTGTTCCTCTTCGACCTGTCCGCCCTCTCCGGCCTGTTCCGGGTCGTCGCCTTCGTCGTGACCGGCGTCATCGTCCTCGTCCTCGGTGCAGCCGTGGCGCGCGAGCAGGGAGGCCGTCCGCAGCAGGCGTCCTGAGCCCGACGGTCCGGGGCGGCAAAGGGGCCTAGACTGACCGCTCGATGAGCAACGTGAGCGCGGCCCCACCGACCGAGGACAACATCGGACGCAACAGCGTCCTGATGTTCATCGGGACATTCGGCTCCCGCATCCTCGGCTTCATCCGGGGCGCCCTGCTCACCCTCGTCGCCGGCGCGGCCCTGGCGGCCGACTCCTTCACCCTCGGCAACTCGCTGCCGACGCTCGTCTACGTGATGATCAACGGCGGGCTGCTCTCGGCGGTGCTCATCCCCCAGCTCGTCAAGGCGATGGCCCGCTCCGACGGCGGACAGGACTTCACCGACCGCCTCATCACGCTCTCGC
Source organism: Intrasporangiaceae bacterium (assembly GCA_012518475.1). Taxonomy (GTDB): domain Bacteria; phylum Actinomycetota; class Actinomycetes; order Actinomycetales; family Dermatophilaceae; genus F2B08. Next base: position 636 of record JAAYSB010000072.1, read on the forward strand.
TCCTCGTCCTCGGCGCGGTGACGCTGCTCTGTCTCGTCGCCACCCCCTGGATCGTCAACGCGCTCAGCTCGAACAAGGACCCGCAGTTCCTCTCGCTCACGGTGCTGTTCGCCTACATCTGCATGCCGCAGATCTTCTTCTACGGGCTGTACTCCGTGCTCGGGCAGGTCCTCAACGCCCATGGCCGGTTCGCAGCGTTCGCCTGGGCCCCGGCCTGGGCCAACGTCATCAACATCGTCGGACTGGTGTACTTCCTCATCGCCTGGGGCAAGCAGCCCGACATCGACACCTGGACCACCGAGATGGTCTGGGTCCTGGCCGGTTCGACCACCCTCGGGATCATCGCCCAAGGGGTCGGCCTTCTTATCCCGCTGCGCCGCACCGGATTCCACTACCGGCCCCGGTTCGGCTGGCGCGGCTACGGGTTCGGCGAGGTCTCCCGGATGGCCCTGTGGACCATGGCCGCCCTGACGATCACCCAGGCCGTCGGACTCGTCACCGTCCGCGCCCTGACCGTGGGCGCGAGCCAGATGGAGAACGTCGCGGGGAACGCGGCCCAGCAGTATGCCTACAGTCTCTTCATCCTCCCGCACTCCCTCATCACGATCTCCATCGTCACCGCGCTCTTCCCGGCGATGTCCCGTGCCGTCGAGCGCGCCGACACCGCCGGACTGCGGAACCTCGTCGTCAAAGGGCTCAAGGCCCCCTCGGTCCTCATCATCCCCGCGACTGCCGCCCTCATCGCGCTCGGCCAGCCGATGGCCTCGACCCTCTATCCCGGTCTGCGCTACGACTCCTCCCAGGGCATCAACGAGCGCGGGGACGTCGCCCTCGTCCTGGCGCTCATGGCGATCGGGATCCTCCCGCTCGGTCTCACCGCGGTCAAGCAGCGGTATGCGTTCGCCCGCGTCGACGGCTGGTTCAACCTGTGGACCGTCTCGGTCATGGCCGCGGGGAACCTGCTCACCGCATACCTCGCGATGTTCCACACCCAGCCGCAGTACGTCGTGGCCGTCGTCGCTCTCGGTGCCTCACTCTCCTCGGCTGCGGCTGCGCTGTGCTTCATTCTCGTGGCGCGCCGTCAGCTCGACGGTCTCGAGCTGCCGAGCGTCATGTCGTTGTGGATCCGGCTCACCGTCGCCGCTGCCGTTCCCGGCGCGCTCGCCTGGTGGGTGTCGGCGCAGATCGCCGGCGCAGCCAGCCCCTGGCTGCGCCACGCGATCGCGCTCGCGGCCGGTGGGATCATCCTGACCCTCGGGTTCCTCGCACTGGCCAAGGTGCTCCGGATCGAGGAGGTCGGGGCCGTGCTCAGCCGCGTGACCGGCCGGCTGACCCGCCGCTCAGGCTGAGTCGCGCACCCGGCGTCCGGCCCGCTCGATCGTTGCGATGGCGAGCGTGCGGAGTGAGTCGACGATCTCCGGCCGCGCCTGCAGCTCGGGCACCTCGGCGTAGACGACCGACAGCTCGGTGCAGCCGAACAGCACGACGTGCGCACCGGCCGCCAGGGCCCGGTCGGTCAGCTCGCCGAGCAGGGCGACGTCCGCGGGCTCGCCTGCTTTGACCTGGTCGTAGATGATCGCCGTGATCTGGGCCTGCATCTCAGCGGGCGGGATCCACGGTGTGGCCCCCGCGGCCTCGAGAGCGCGGGCGTAGGTTCCGGCGGCCACCGTCCCCTCGGTGGCGAACAGCGCAACGGTATGCCTCGCGCCGCTCTCC
>JAAYSB010000003.1 GCA_012518475.1 Intrasporangiaceae bacterium
AGTGCAAGCACTGACGAGAACGACCCGTTCATCACCACGCCGCGCGCTTTCGGCCTGGGGGAGCGGACCGGGATCGACTTGCCGGGCGAGACGACCGGCCGCGTCCCCGGCCGTGAGTGGCGACGGTCCCAGTGGGAGGCCAACCGGGAGCAGACGTGCAACCGGGCGGAGACCGGCTATCCCGAGGTCGCCGACAAGGACCGGCGCGAGCTCCTGGAGGCCATCGCGAAGGAGAACTGCGAGTACGGCTACCTCTACCGCGGAGGCGACGCCGCGAACCTGAGCATCGGTCAGGGCGACGTCCTTGTGACGCCTCTTCAGATGGCGCAGGCCTACGGGGCCATCGCCACCGGTGGCACGACGATGACCCCGCGCCTCGCCGACGCCTACCTCGACCCCCAGGCACCCGTCGCGACAGAGCTGCCGCCGATCGACGGCCCCACCGTCCCGATCGACCCTCAGGTCAGCGCCTACCTGCGTGATGCCCTGACCACGGTCGTCAGCGACGGCACCGCCGCCTTCGGCTTCGAGGGCTTCGACCTCGACGCGTGGCCGGTCGCCGGCAAGACGGGCAGCGCCGAGCGCGGCGCAGGCAACGACGTCTCCTGGTTCGTCTCCTTCGCGCCCGCCACGAGCCCCCGCTACGTCGTCGCCGTCGCGATCACGCAGGCCGGCCTCGGCTCGGAGGCCGCAGTGCCGGTGGCTCGCACGATTCACGACCGACTCCGCAGCCTCGACGCGAATCCGTGACCGCAGGCCCACTAGGCTGGGACCCATGGCTGACTTCGACGTCGTTGTTCTCGGTGCTGGTCCCGGTGGGTATGTTGCGGCGATCCGCGCGTCCCAGCTGGGCAAGAAGGTCGCTGTCGTGGAGAAGCAGTACTGGGGCGGGGTCTGCCTCAACGTCGGCTGCATCCCGAGCAAGGCCCTGATCAAGAACGCCGAGCTGGCGCACCTGCTCACCCACGACAAGAAGAAGTACGGCATCGAGGGCGACGCGACGATGTCCTACGGCCCGACCCACGCGCGCTCGCGCCAGGTCTCGGCCGGCATCGTCAAGGGCGTGCACTTCCTCATGAAGAAGAACAAGATCGAGGAGATCGACGGCTGGGGCACCCTGACCAGCCAAACGAGCATGACCGTCGCCCTCAACGACGGCGAGCAGCGCGAGATCACCTTCGACAACCTCATCATTGCCACCGGCGCCGTCACCCGGATGCTGCCCGGTGTCGAGGTCAGCGAGAACGTCGTGACGTACGAGGAGCAGATCCTCGACGACACCCTCCCGGGCTCGATCATCATCGCCGGCTCGGGCGCGATCGGCGTCGAGTTCGCCTATGTCATGAAGAACTTCGGGGTCGACGTGACCATCGTCGAGTTCCTCGACCGGATGGTCCCGACCGAGGACGAGGAGGTCTCCAAGGAGCTGCTCAAGCACTACAAGAAGCTCGGGGTCAAGGTCATGCTCGGCACCAAGGTCGAGGCCGTCGAGGACACCGGCTCCGGCGTCAAGGTGACCGTCTCACCGGCGGCCGGCGGCGACCAGCAGGTCCTCGAGGCCGACAAGCTGCTCTCGGCGATCGGGTTCGCCCCGCGCACCGAGGGATACGGACTGGAGAACATCGGCGTCGAGCTCACCGACCGCGGCGCCATCGCCATCGACGAGTTCATGCGCACCAACGTCGACGGGGTGTATGCGATCGGCGACTGCACCGCCAAGCTCATGCTGGCGCACGTCGCCGAGGCGATGGGCATCGTCGCCGCCGAGACGATCGCCGGCGCCGACACGATGCCGATCGAGTATGACTTCATCCCGCGCGCGACGTACTGCCACCCGCAGATCGGCTCGTTCGGGTACTCCGAGGCCCAGGCCAAGGACAAGGGCTACGACGTCAAGACCGCGACCTTCCCCTTCGCCGCCAACGGCAAGGCCGTCGGGCTCGGCGATTCGGTCGGTTTCGTCAAGGTCGTTGCCGACGCGACCCACAACGAGATCATCGGCGCGCACATGATCGGCCCCGACGTCACCGAGCTGCTGCCGGTGCTGACCCTTGCTCAGAAGTGGGATCTGACCGCCGACGAGGTCGCCCGCAACGTCTTCGCCCACCCGACCCTGTCCGAGGCGGTCAAGGAGGCCGTCGAGGGCATCGTCGGCCACATGATCAACTTCTGACCGGCGGTGCCAACCAGGGGAGAGCCGTTCGGCTGGGCCAAGGGCCTCGGCGGCACGGCAATCCGGCTGGGAGCCGCGCTGGCCGCCGTGCTGGCCCTGCTCGTCCTCGCCCTGGTGTGGGCGACGAAGGACACGCCGCCGGTGAACGCCGCGGTCCATCACACCGAGGGGTCGGGCATGGACGCGCTCCTCGAGTCGAGACTCGTCATGGCACCCGGGTGCATCACCGTCGACGTCGACGGGCAGAGCTGGACGCCGGTCTTCCCGAGTGACTCGGTGCGTCTCGAACACGACGCCCTCCTGTATGACGGCGCGCGCTTTCGCACCGGCGACCTGATCTCGCTGCCCGGGGGAGAGGTGAGCGCCCCACCCGCGGACGCCCGCATACCGGCCGACTGTCCGGAGCGCTACTGGCTCGTCGCTCCTTGAGTCGGCCTCGGGATGCCGAGCGGCTCACCTCACTGGGGCGGTTCCTGCGGGCCACGAGCCCTCGACGAGCTGCCGACGCTGTGGAA
>JAAYSB010000073.1 GCA_012518475.1 Intrasporangiaceae bacterium
AGCCCGACCACGTCGACCGGGTGCTGTGGGTGAACTTCGCCGCCGTCATCTGGGTGACCAAGGCCGCCGTGCCGCACCTGAAGAAGGGCTCGGCGATCATCAACACGACTTCGATCCAGGCCTACGACCCATCGGTGCCGATCATGGACTACGCCGCCACCAAGGCCGCGGTGAACAACCTCACGGTGAGCCTCGCGAACGACCTCGGGTCCAAGGGCATCCGCGTCAATGCCGTCGCGCCGGGACCGATCTGGACACCGCTTCAGCCGGGCACCCGCAAGGGTGAGACGGTCCGCGACTTCGGCGCTGACACGCCGCTCGGCCGGCCGGGCCAGCCTGCCGAGCTCGCCGGCGCATACGTCTTCCTGGCGTCGCCGAAGGAGGCGTCCTATGTCTCCGGCACCGTCGTCGGCGTGACCGGCGGCAAGCCGGTCTTCTGACCGCCACCCCGCGACGCTCCTCCCGGTTACCCCCTCAATAATCTCGCAATCGCGAGATTATTGAGGGGGTAACCTCAGCATTCTCAGCGCTGCTCGCCGGTGATGTGCCCGCTGGGGGTGAAGGACTGTCGGTGCAAGCGCATACCGTTGGTGTATGCGTCCCGTCACCGAGCTCCAGCGCCGTGTCGCGCCCTTCCAGGTCGTCTCCGAGTTCTCACCCGCGGGTGACCAGCCGCAGGCGATCCGGGAGCTGACCCGACGGATCAACGCGGGGGAGCAGGATGTGATCCTCCTCGGTGCGACCGGCACCGACAAGTCGGCGACCACCGCCTGGCTCGTCGAGCAGATCCAGCGGCCCACGCTCGTGATGGCGCCGAACAAGACTCTCGCCGCCCAGCTCGCGAACGAGTTCCGCGAGCTGCTGCCGAACAACGCCGTCGAGTACTTCGTCAGCTACTACGACTACTACCAGCCCGAGGCCTACGTCCCGCAGACGGACACCTACATCGAGAAGGACTCCTCGATCAACGACGAGGTCGAGCGGCTGCGGCACTCGGCGACGAACTCGCTGCTCACCCGGCGCGATGTCATCGTCGTCGCCTCGGTGTCCTGCATCTACGGCCTGGGAACGCCCCAGGAGTATGTCGACAGGATGGTCACGCTGCGGGTCGGTGATGAGCAGGACCGCGACGAGCTGCTGCGCCAGTTCATCACCATGCAGTACACCCGCAACGACCTGGCGTTCTCCCGCGGGACGTTCCGGGTGCGCGGCGACACGGTCGAGATCATCCCGGTCTATGAGGAGCTCGCGATCCGGATCGAGTTCTTCGGGGACGAGATCGAGCGGATCTATACCCTGCACCCGCTCACCGGGGAGATCATCCGCGAGGAGGAGGAGATGTATGTCTTCCCGGCGACCCACTATGTCGCCGGACCTGAGCGCATGGAGCGGGCGATCCGAGGGATCGAGATCGAGCTCGCCGACCAGCTCGCCACCTTCGAGAAGCAGGGCAAGCTGCTCGAGGCGCAGCGGCTGCGGATGCGGACGACCTATGACATCGAGATGATGCGGCAGATCGGGTCCTGCGCCGGCATCGAGAACTACTCGATGCACATCGACGGCCGGTCGCCGGGGTCCGCGCCGCACTGTCTGCTCGACTACTTCCCCGAGGACTTCGTCATCGTCATCGACGAGTCCCACGTCACCGTCCCGCAGATCGGCGCGATGTACGAAGGCGACATGTCCCGCAAACGGACCCTCGTCGAGCACGGCTTCCGGCTGCCCAGCGCCATGGACAACCGCCCGCTCAAGTGGGAGGAGTTCCTCGAGCGGATCGGGCAGACCGTCTATCTCTCCGCGACCCCCGGCCCATACGAGCTGGCCAAGTCCGACGGAGTCGTCGAGCAGATCATCCGTCCGACCGGGCTCATCGACCCCGAGATCATCCTCAAGCCGACCAAGGGCCAGATCGACGACCTCCTCCACGAGATCCACCTCCGGGCCCAGCGCAACGAGCGTGTCCTGGTGACGACGCTGACCAAGAAGATGGCCGAGGACCTCACCGACTACCTCCTCGACAAGGGTGTGCGGGTCCGCTATCTGCACTCCGACATCGACACCCTGCGGCGCGTCGAGCTGCTCCGGGAGCTGCGCCTCGGCGAGTTCGACGTGCTCGTCGGCATCAACCTGCTCCGCGAGGGTCTCGACCTGCCCGAGGTGTCCCTCGTGAGCATCCTCGATGCCGACAAGGAGGGCTTCCTCCGCTCGACCCGTTCCCTCATCCAGACGATCGGTCGTGCCGCCCGCAACGTGTCGGGCCAGGTGCACATGTATGCCGACAACCTCACCCCGAGCATGCACGACGCCATCGAGGAGACCGCCCGCCGCCGGGAGAAGCAGGTCGCCTACAACCGCGAGCACGGCATCGACCCGCAGCCGCTGCGCAAGAAGATCGCCGACATCACCGACATGCTCCAGCGCGAGGACGCCGACACCGAGGCCCTCCTGGGCTCCGGCCGGGCCCGCTCGCGAGGCAAGGCCGACGGCGGTCGCGGCGGCAGGGGAGCGGTCGCCGCCGATGCCGAGGTCGCCGGAGGACGTCGCGGGGAGAACCTGCCCGCCGCCGAGCTGTCCTCGCTCATCCAGGAGCTGACGACCCAGATGCACCAGGCCGCCGGCGACCTGCACTTCGAGCTCGCCGCCCGCCTCCGGGACGAGATCGGCGACCTGAAGAAGGAGCTCCGGCAGATGAGTGCCGCGACCTGAGATCCGGGTCCC
>JAAYSB010000074.1 GCA_012518475.1 Intrasporangiaceae bacterium
ATCTGGTACGGCTATGCGCGGGCTGTCGTCGCTTTGCGATGGCTCATCGTCGTGGGGTGGGCAACAGCCGCCGCGGCCGCGCTGATCCTCCTGCCGCCCATGCAGCAGACCGGAGGGGACCTCGAAGCACTCGGGGCCGAGGACGCGAGCTTCGAGGCCGAGCAGCGGTCGCTCGAGCTGTTCGGCTTTCCGCTGCTCAGCCGGATCGCCATCGTCCAGCACGACGAGAACGGTATGGACCCCCTCGCCCAGGCAGAGGCGATGTCGCGGGGTGTCGCCATCAACCAGGGCACCCACGACACCGAGCTCCTCGGCGCCATCCCCATCACGAACGCCGCCGGGATCTTCCCCGGCGCGCAGGAGGCCGACACGACCGTCGTCACGTTCGTCTTCGCCGACGCGAGCCTGAACTTCTGGGGGCAGAGCGAGCAGGCCAAGGAGTTCGCCGACGCCCAGCTCACCGACGAGTCCGACGCCTATATCGGGGTCACCGGGTCGATGCCCGCGCGGGCCGCTCAGGGTGGCGTGCTCAACGAGTACGTCCTCCTCGTCGAGGTCATCACGGTGCTCGCGGTGCTCACCGTCGTGGCCATCACCTTCCGGTCACTGGCCGCTCCCGCCCTGACGCTGTTGTCTGTGGGTGCTGCGGTCGGAGTGACCCTGGGTGTGGCCGGCGCGCTCGGTGAGCTGATGGAGATCTCGATCCCCGCCGACCTGCAACCCCTCATCGTCGCACTCCTGCTCGGCATCGTCACCGACTACTGCATCTTCTATCTGTCCGGACTGCGCACCCGCCTACGGGAAGGCCATGAGCGGCTCGAGGCTGCCCGGCTCGCGACGGCGTCGTTCACTCCGATCATCACCGTCGCCGGATTCACCGTGGCCGCGGGAACGGCAGCGCTCATGGTGGCCGGCTCGGCCCTGTTCCGCGGCTTCGGGCCGGCGCTGGCGGTCACGGTCCTCATCGGTGTCGTCGTCGCGATCACCCTCGTCCCGGCGCTCATGGCGATCCTCGGGGCGAAGGCCTTCTGGCCGCGCCAGACCCTGCCCGAGCCCCGGGTCGTGCGGGAGCGTGCCAGCTTCATCACTCGTGCCGTCACGAACAAGGCGGCGGCCCTCTTCATCATCTTCGTCACCGTGGTCGGCCTCGGTGCCCTCGCGACGCAGGCGCGTCACCTCGACCTCGGTCTCGGCTTCGTGCAGTCCCTGCCTCCGGAGAGCAGCGTGGCGCGAGCGGCGGAGGCGGCCGGTCAGGGCTTCGCCCCTGGCATCATCTCTCCGACCGAGATCGTCCTCGAGGGGGAGGGGATCGGCGAGAACGAGGAGGGGCTGGACCAGTTCCGCACGGCCCTCACCGAGGAACCCGGCGTGGCCGGGGTCGTCGGCCCGGGTCAGCTCGAGGCCGCGGATGACCTCGGCGCCTTCGTCTCCGAGTCCGCAGATGCGGTGCGCTTCCTCGTCATCCTCGACTCGACACCGCTGGAGTCGACCGCCATCGGATCCTTGCGGGACCTTGAGGCGAACGTCCCCGAGCTCGCGAACAGCGCCGGTCTCGGCGAGACGACGACGTGGATCGGGGGCGACACCTCATTGGCCTCCGGGATCATCCGGGCCACGACGAACGACCTGTTCCGGATCGGGGTCGTCGCGCTCGCCGTCAACTTCCTCCTGCTCGTGATCTTCCTGCGGGCGATCATCGCGCCGATCTACCTGCTGGCGTCGACAGTGCTCGCCCTGGGCGCCACGCTCGGACTCTCCGTCCTGTTCTTCCAGGGGTTCCTGGGCCAGGACGACCTCACCTTCTATGTCCCGTTCGCAGCCTCAGTCCTCCTGCTGGCCCTCGGGTCGGACTACAACCTCTTTGCTGTCGGCAACATCTGGCAGCTGGCCCGGGAGCGGGGTCTCATCGACGCGATCCGGGTCGGCTCCCCGGAGTCCACGCGTGCGATCACGGCCGCCGGCATCGCCCTCGCGATCAGTTTCGGCCTCCTCGCCCTGGTGCCGCTACGGCCCTTCCAGGAGCTCGGCTTCATCCTCGGGGTCGGTATCCTCATCGACGTGTTCATCGTGCGAGCCCTGCTCGTCCCGTCCCTGCTGACGCTCATCGGCCCGTTCAGCGGATGGCCGTCGCGCCTCCTGCGCGGGAAGGCCTAGCCAGTGCCCGTCGAGCTCGACGAGGGCACCGGCGAGTCGGGACCCAGCCGTGAGGAGTCGCCCACGCCGCACCGGTTCCGGCGGCCGTGGCGGCCCCGGCTGGTCGATGCCGGCCTCGGGGCACTGGCCATGCTGGTCGTCGTCCTGCTTGCGGGATGGCTCTTCTGGACCTCGGTCTCCACCCCGGTCCGTGACGCGACACGGTCATCGTCGACGTCGTCAGCCAACGACCCTTCGCGTGTGCCCCAGGGCGAGCTCGCCCCGCCGGCCGATCTGCCCGAGGACCAGCTGTGGCTCGGCAATGTCAGCCTCAGCTCGCGCTCGCTGGTCGCCGCAGCGACCCCGCTCCAGGATGTGCAGGGAAGCGGCCGCAACATCATCTCCGGACCGGACGGCATCTCGGCCGAGTGGGTCCGCCTCACCGGAACCGTGCCCTTCGATGTCGTCGCGGCCGAGATGGGCCCGGACACCGCTCTGGAGCGCGTGGGCCAGTCCGAGGTCCGGGTCCTCCGGACGATCGAGCTCCTCGGGCGGAACATCGAGGCTGTCGCCACCGGCACGGTCGATGTCGTCGACGGCCGGCTCGTCATGGAGCCCACGAACGTCCGCATCATCGGCGCCGGGTTCCTCGACGGTGTGCTCACCGACCTCGCCAAGAGGTACGTCAACATCGAGCACGAGATCGAGGGCCTGCCAGAGGGTCTGGTCCTCCAGCACGTGAGCATCGGGCGTGGCGGCTTCCGGGCCACGCTCGAGGGGACCGACGTCCTCCTCACCGACGCGCCCTGACCGTTCGCCGTTCGGCTGCAATCTGGAAGAAGTGGCGGGCGGTGACCGTTCGCCGTTCGGCTGCAATCTGGAAGAAGTGGCGGGCGGGGGTATGCGGGTGGCTGGACGGCTTGGGCGGTGGTGGCCGGTGACCAGAGTGCGGACCCGGCGGTTGACGTGGTGGGGGAGCACGGCATACTGATCCCCATGGGTTTCACCCTTCTTCTTCGCTGCCGCGGCGGGGCCTGAGTCGGCCGTCCTCGTCGCGGGTTCCGCTGTGCAGGCTGAGCACTGAACCCCATGCAGACGAGACGAAGAGAGTAGAAGAGCCGTGATCCATCCCCAGCAGCCGTCGGGCATGCCGACCGCGAAGTACGTCCCCTTCCAGAAGCAGATCGACGTCCACCTGCCCGACCGCACCTGGCCGGACCAGGTCATGACGAAGGCGCCGCGCTGGTGCGCGGTCGATCTGCGCGACGGGAACCAGGCCCTCATCGACCCGATGGACTCCGAGCGGAAGCTGCGCATGTTCCAGCTGCTGGTGCGGATGGGCTACAAGGAGATCGAGGTCGGCTTCCCGAGCGCGAGCCAGACCGACTTCGACTTCTGTCGTGAGCTCATCGACGGGGGCCACATCCCCGACGACGTGACGATCCAGGTCCTCACGCAGTGCCGCGACCACCTCATCGAGCGGACCTTCGACGCCATCGCGGGCTCGAAGCAGGCGATCGTCCACTTCTACAACTCCACCTCGGTCCTGCAGCGCCGCGTCGTCTTCGGCATGGACCAGGACGGCATCGTCGACATCGCCCTGCAAGGGGCGCGGCTGTGCAAGAAGCTCGAGGAGACCATCCCGGACACGACCGTCTACTACGAGTACTCGCCCGAGTCCTACACCGGCACTGAGCTCGAGTTCGCCGTCCGGGTCTGCAACGAGGTCATCGACGTCATCGACCCGACGCCGGACCACAAGATGATCATCAACCTGCCGGCGACCGTCGAGATGGCGACGCCGAACGTGTATGCGGACAGCATCGAGTGGATGATCCGTCACCTCGACCGCCGCGAGTCGATCGTCGTCTCGCTGCACCCCCACAACGACCGCGGCGAGGGCGTCGCGGCCGCCGAGCTGGGCTACCTCGCCGGTGCCGACCGCATCGAGGGCTGCCTGTTCGGCAACGGTGAGCGGACCGGGAACGTCTGCCTGGTGACCCTGGGCATGAACCTGTTCTCGCAGGGCATCGACCCCGAGATCGACTTCTCCGACATGGCCGAGATCCGGCGCACTGTCGAGTACTGCAACCAGCTGCCGGTCCACGAGCGGCACCCGTGGGGCGGCGACCTCGTCTACACGGCCTTCTCCGGCTCCCACCAGGACGCCATCAAGAAGGGCTTCGAGGACATGGAGCGCCGCACCGCCGCGGCCGGCGTCGGGGTGGACGAGATCGACTGGGGCGTGCCCTACCTGCCGATCGATCCGCACGACATCGGTCGTTCCTACGAGGCTGTCGTTCGCGTCAACAGCCAGTCCGGCAAGGGTGGCGTCTCCTACCTGCTCAAGGCCGAGCACGGCCTCGACCTGCCGCGCCGCCTCCAGGTGGAGTTCTCCCACGTCGTCCAGGCCCAGACCGACAGCCACGGTGGCGAGATGTCCGGTGACGAGATCTGGACGCTCTTCGCCGACGAGTACCTCCACTCCGCCGAGGAGGACGGTCGCTGGGGACGCTTCTTCCCGGTGCGCTCGACCATCACGAGCACCGACGAGGGACACGACGTCATCGAGTCGATCATCCGCGACAACGGCGAGGAGGTCACGATCTTCGGCCGCGGAAACGGCCCGATCGCCGCCTTCATCGACGCACTCAAGCCGCTCGGCGTGGACGTCCGCGTGCTCGACTACGCCGAGCATGCGCTGTCCGCCGGCGGTGACGCGCGGGCAGCCGCGTACGTCGAGTGCGCCATCGGCGACCGCGTGCTCTGGGGGGTCGGGCTGCACGAGTCCATCGTCAAGGCCTCGCTGCGCGCGATCATGTCGGCCGTCAACCGCGCCGAGCGGGACGATGCCGCCTCCGAGGACCGGGCCGAGGAACAGGTCGGCGCCCGCTGGCCCTGATCTGCGATGGCGTCGGCGGCTCCGGGTTCAGTCCGTGGACGGTGATGACTCGTAGGTAACAAATCCCTGCCGCGGGCCGGCGCGCGTGCCAGAGTGGTCAGGTGAGCTCAATGCCGACGCCACCAGATGAGAACGAGGTCCCCTTCCACCTCCGGGAGATGGGGCAGATCCCCTCGACCGCGCTCTATATCAGCGAGCCGTTCCGCGGCGTCGCCGACGCGGCACTCCTGCCGATCGCCCGCCCGCTGCTCAAGCGGGCGAAGCGGGGGGACGGCCATGGCGTGCTCGTCCTGCCGGGCCTTCTCGCGTCGGACTCGAGCACGGGCCCGCTCCGCAAGTTCCTCAAGGACCGCAACTACTACGTTCGCGGCTGGCGGCTCGGCCGCAACCTCGGGCCGAGCGAGACCATCCTCGACGGGCTGCCTCAGGCGCTGCGCGACCTGTCCGAGCGCACCGAGGGCCCGGTCAGTGTCATCGGCTGGTCCCTCGGGGGGATCTATGCCCGGACCCTCGCGCTCGACCACCCGGCTCTCGTCCGTCAGGTCATCACCCTCGGCTCACCGTTCGGGGTGGCCCACGGTCACCGCACCCGAGCCGACTCGGCCTTCGAGCGGCTGCGGATCATCCACGCCCGGCCGCGTATCCAGACCGACCGGTCCCGGATCGCGAGCGAGCTCGAGGTCCCCTCGACTGCGCTGTACTCCCGGATGGACGGCGTCGTGCCGTGGCGGGCCTGCATCGGTCCCGACACCGAGCTGCACCAGAATGTCGAAGTGCGTTGCAGTCACCTGGGATTCGGCTTCGACCCGGCTACGATCTGGTGTGTTGCCGACCGGCTGGCGCAGGACCCGAAGGACTGGAAGCGCTTCCGCAAGCCGCGCGGCGTGGCCTCCCGTCTCTATCGGTACGTCGGCTGACCACCCACTAGCCTTAGGCCCATGCGACGACTGTCCGGACTCGATGCTGCGTTCCTGGCCCTGGAGACACCTCACTCCACCGGCCACGTCGGAGGACTGTCGATCCTCGACCCGTCCACAGCGACCCAGGAGCTCAACCTCGAGCGCCTCATCTCGGTCCTCGAACCGAGGCTGGCCCTCGTCCCGGTCATGCGCCAGCGCCTTGTCGACGTCCCCTTCGGTCTGGATCAGCCGGTCTGGATCGATGACGAGTACTTCGACGTCGAGTACCACGTCCGTGAGATCGCGCTGCCGAAGCCCGGCAACGACGAGCAGCTCGCCGAGCAGGTCTCGCGCATCCACGCCCGCCCACTCGACCGGGCCAAGCCGCTCTGGGAGACCTATCTGATCACCGGCCTCGAAGGCGGCCGGATGGCGGTCTACACCAAGCTCCACCACGCGGCCATCGACGGAGTCTCCGGTGTCGAGATCCTCGCCCTGCTCTTCGACCTCACCCCCGAGCCCCGTGAGGTCCCGCTCCAGGAGTTTCACCCCCGTCCGGCCCCGAGCAGCCTCAAGCTCGGGAGAGACGCCCTGCTCAAGCTCGTCACCCGGCCCCTGCACGCGACCAAGATCGTCTCCGACGCCCTGCTCTCGGTGCCCTCGCTGGCCTC
>JAAYSB010000004.1 GCA_012518475.1 Intrasporangiaceae bacterium
CCAGATGCCGTCCTGGTCGAGGGCGTTCTCCATGACCGAGTGCCCGATCCGATAGCGGCCACCGACCCCGCGGGCGTTGCCGACGACGACGACCTGTGCCTGGTCGAGCTCGACTCCGCTGGAGCAGGACGCGACGGAGGAGAACAGCTCGCGGTTGTGCATGACGTCCTCGTCACTCGGCATCTCGATCTCACCGAGGGCCACTGCGATGCCGAGCGCCGTGCAGCCGTTCGACAGGTCCATCGACTCGTGGGTGTGCTCGGTCCAGACCGACTTGCCGCGCGACTTCGCGTCCCGGATCGTGTGGATCGTCAGCAGCGGGGTCTTGGTCTGCACATAGTGCACATCCGCCGGGTCGGTGATCCCGGCCCGCTCCATCGCGACCTTGACCGCGTCGGCGACCTTGGTGATCATCGGCGTGTAGCCGATCTCCTCCGGGAGCAGGTGCTCCGACATCGCGAATCCCACTGTCAGACGGGGCTCGTCGCTCTTTTCGGCCATGTCCGCAGGGACTGTCGCGAAGATCGTCGCGTGCGGGCTGATGACCCCGTCGGTTCCACCGGACCAGACGATCGGGATCTCCTTGACCTTGTCCTTGTCCGCACCCTTCTCGACGAGGATCTCGCGGAAGGCCCGGTCGGCGATGATGCGGGTGTAGTCGTTGACCCCGCCGTTGCCCTCGGTCTTGCCGATGATGGCGATGACACGGTCGGCCTCCATGACGCCGTCGTCGATGAGCGCGCCGAGCTCGCTCGCGTCCGAGACGGTGTGGAGGGGGACCTTGCGGACCTCGATTGCGTCGGGCATGAGGTGGGTTCCTTTCAGATACCGATGGGGTGCGGTGCTTGCGTTCTGTGAATTGGCTTGGCGTGGCGGCTGGGTCTGGTTCGGGGGGCTCAGTTCGAGATGACCGTCCCGAAGTCGTCGTCGACGGCGTCGACGATGCGGTGCAGGGAGGTGATGATGCTCCGCCCGCCGATGCGGGCGAACTGGAGCGCCGCCTCGACCTTCGGACCCATGGAGCCGGATGCGAACTGGCCGGCCGCCGCATACCTCTCCATGTCGGTGACGGTGACCTGCTCGATCGGGCGGGCGTGGTCGGTGCCGTAGTCGAGGATGGCATGGTCGACGTCGGTCGCGATGACGAGCGCGTCGGCCTCGAGCGCGTCCGCAAGCAGGGCCGCCGTGAGGTCCTTGTCGATGACGGCCTCGATGCCGCGCAGGGTTCCGTCCTCTCGGCGGATGACGGGGATGCCGCCGCCGCCAGCGGCGACGACGATGTGGCCGGCGTCGATGAGGGTCCGGATCGTCGCGGTCTCGAGCACCTCGAGCGGGCGCGGGGAGGCGACGATCCGGCGCCAACCCTTCTCGCCCCGGTCCTCCCAGACCTGGCCGTGACCCATCATCTGTTCGGCCTGCTCGTGGGGGAGGTACCTGCCGATCGGCTTGCTCGGGTGGGTGAAGCCCGCGTCCTCCGGGTCGACGAGCGCACGGGTCACGAGGACGGCGACGGGCTTGTCGATGCCCTGGGCGGCGAAGGCCGCCTCGAGGGCGTTGAGGACGACGAAGCCGATCGTCCCCTGGGTCTGGGCGCCACACCAGTCGAGGGGGACCGGCGGCACGACGTGGGCGGCGAGCTCGTTCTTGACGAGGATGTTGCCGACCTGCGGGCCGTTGCCGTGGGTGAGGACGACCTCGTGACCGGCAGCGACGAGGGCGGCGACGCTCTCCATCGCCGTCGTGATCGCCTCGATCTGGGCAGCCGGAGTCGCACTGCCGTCCTTGGCAGTCATCGCATTGCCGCCGAGTGCGAGAAGCACTCTCATGTCCGGGGCCTCATACGTCTTGACCCTAGGACGATGCACGACCCTGTCACGTTGGCAGGATCTGCCGAAGGAGCCGGCAATTGTTGTGCTCCCGATCCACCCCGAGCCGCCAGGTACTCCCATCGGACCGAAACGGCGAACGGTCACCGGTCGGCCGGGCGCGCGCATACCCCGCCACGTCTTCCACAGAGCAGCCGAATGGCGAAGGCCGTCTCCCCACGAGACGCCCCGCAGCGGCCGCCTCCTCCTGTGGCAGGATCGGCGGCTGAAGGTCGCAGCAGACAAGGGGTATCCGGTGGCAGCACGATCCGATCGCACCTGGTTGGTGGCGTTGGCTGCCTCGTTGTGGGGACTGTCGGCGTTGTGGCGCTCACCGTTGGCCAAGGACTATCCGTCGTTGACGGTGGTGTTCTGGGAGCACCTGATCCTCGTGGTGCTGGTCTCGCCGTGGCTGGTGCCGGCGTGGCGCCGGTTCGGGCAAGCCTCACTGCGGACCCGGCTGGCTGTTCTGGTGATCGGGGCGGGGTCGTCGGCGTTGGCGACCACACTGTTCACGATGGCGTTCCGGGTGGGGGACGCTATCACTCCGCAGGTGCTGCAGAAGCTTCAGCCGTTGATCGCGATCGCGCTGGCGGCGGTGCTGCTGGGGGAGCGGCTGCGGGCGAAGTTCCTGCTGTTCGTCATTCCGGCCCTGATCGGGGCGTGGCTGCTCGCCTTCGCCGACCCGCTGGGGGTGTCGGTGGCCTCGGCACAGGCGGCGCTGCTCGCGCTGGGCGCGGCTGCGTTGTGGGCGGCCGGGACGGTGCTGGGCCGCCTCGCCTCAGCCGAGCTGGGATTCCGGGACCTGACCGCGCTGCGGTTCTCGGTCGGGCTGGTCACCCTGGCTGCGATCGCCGCGCTGACCAGCACCCCGTTGGGTATGCGCTGGTCCGCCGCCCCGTCCCTTCTGCTGCTGGCGCTGTTCCCCGGACTGCTCGCGCTGGTGCTGTACTACCTGGCCCTCGGGCACACGCCAGCCTCGCGGGCGACGCTGGCCGAGCTGGCGTTCCCGCTGACGGCTGCGCTGATCGGCATCACGGTCTTCGCCACCCGCCCCACCGGCACCCAGTGGCTCGGCATCACGATCGTCCTGGCGACCGTCGTCGCACTCGCCCTCCACGAGCAACGCGCCAAGCGCCCCGCCGTCGTCGTACCGCGAGAGACCGAACCGGCTCGGGCCACCCGCTAGCTCACAGCTCCCGATAGCGGGTGTGCCGTGCCGACAGGCGCTCCTCGCGTGCCATCCGGGTGAGGTCGGTGAGCTCGTGCGCGATGGCCTGAGCCATCCGGCGGGAGAACTCGACCGGCTCCTCCGCGGCGTCGGGGTGCTCGGCGACGATCCGGTCGACGATGCCGTTGCGGAGCAGGTCGGCCGAGCGGACCTGCTGCTGGGCCGCGATCTCCGGTGCCCGGTCCGCGGTGCGGTACAGGATCGCCGACGCACCCTCGGGAGGGAGCGGGGAGAGCCACGAGTGCTCCGCGCAGATGACCCGGTCGGCTGGCATGAGCGCGATGGCGCCACCGCCGGTGCCCTGCCCGAGCAGCACACAGACCGTGGGTTCGGAGAGTGCGACGAGCTCGGCCAGACAGCGGGCGATCTCGCCGGCCATGCCACCTTCTTCTGCCTCCTTCGACAGCGCCGCCCCCGCCGTGTCGATGAGGGAGACCAGAGGTATGCCCAGCTCCTGGGCCAGCCGCATCCCACGTCGAGCGACCCGCAGCCCGGACGGGCTCAGTGGCTTGGTCGCCTCGGCCTCCGCGCGCCGGTCCTGGCCGAGGACGACGCACGGGACGCCCTCGAACCGCACGAGGGCGAGGAAGAGTGAACGGTCCCACTCGCCGGAGCCCATGCCGAAGAGTGGGATGACCTCGTCGGCGCCATAGCGCAGCAGAGTGCGCACTCCCGGGCGGTCGGGGTTGCGTGAGCGGGTGATGGAGTCCCAGGCGGGGGTGTCGGGCAGGTCCTCGCGCGGGACGTCGGCGACGGCGGGCTGCTCGACGGGGGCGAGGACGAGGCCGAGGAAGCGGGTGGCCATGTCGCGCAGGTCCTCCACGGGCAGGACCGCGTCGAGCAGGCCGTTGGTCCACAGGTTCTCGGCGGTCTGGACGCCCTCGGGGAACGGCTGCCCGTAGAGCGCCTCATAGACGCGCGCGCCGAGGAAGCCGATCGTCGCCCCGGGCTCGCCCACGGTCACGTGGCCCAGGGAGCCCCAGGACGCGAAGACCCCACCGGTCGTCGGGTGCCGCAGATAGGTGATGTAGGGGAGCCGCTTGGCCTTGAACGCCCCCACGGCAGCCGTGATCTTGACCATCGTCACGAATGCCGGGGTGCCTTCCTGCATCCTCGTGCCACCGGAGGTCGGTGCCGCGAACAGGGGCAGGCCCTCGTCGGTCGCCCGCTCGAAGGCCCGCACGATCCGCTCGGCAGCGGCCCGGCCGATCGACCCGGCGAGGAACTGGAACTCGCCGACGATCGCCGCAGCGCGGTGGCCGCCGATGCGGCCCTCACCGGTGACGATCGACTCGTCGGTCCCAGCCCGTTCAGCGGCCTTCGCCAGGGCCTCGGCATAGTCCGATCCCGGATCCGCGACAGTCAGTGGCTGCTCGTCCCACGAGACCCAGGACCCGGCATCGAAGACCGCCTCGATGAGCTCGGCCGAGTTCGGTCGCTTGGGACGCGCCTGCCGCTCGGTGTCACCCATCGTCGGCCTCAAGGGAGTCCAGCCACGCGCGCACGCTGTCGTTGTGCTCGCCGAGGCGAGGCGGGGGGAGGTGCTCCGCTCGGCCACCGCCGAACTCGTTGTCGTCCAGGCGAATCGGCGAGCCGGGGAGGGTGATGTCACCGAGGACCGGGTGGTCCACGTTGAGCAGGAGGTGCTGGGAGGCGACCTGGTCCCACTCATAGACCCGGTCGAGCGTGCGGACCTCGCCGGCCGGGATCCCGATCTCGGCGAGGCGGGCGAGAAGGTCGCTGGTCGCATACCCCTTGAACACGGTATTCACCGTCTCGATGACGAGCGGCAGGTTGCGGACCCGGTCGGCGTTCGTCGCCATGCCCGGGGCGGCCGGGTCGATCCCGAACGCGGTGGCGAACTTGACCCACAGGCCTTCACTGCCGCAGGCGATCTGGATCTTGCCGTCGGCGCACTCGAAGAGCCCGTAGGGAGAGATCGACGGGTGGTAGTTGCCCTGGGCGCGGGCCACCTGGCCGGCAACCGTGTATGCGGTGCCCTGGAACGCATGAACGCCCACCACCGCGGCGAGCAGGGAGGTGCGCACGACGCGGCCCTTGCCGGTGAGGTGGCGCTCGTTGAGGGCGGCGACCACGCCGAAGGCGCCGTGCAGCCCGGCCAGCAGGTCGGCGATCGGGACGCCGACCCGCTGCGGGTCGTCCGGACCGGGGCCGGTGAGCGACATCAGGCCCGCCTCTCCCTGGGCGATCTGGTCGTAGCCGGCGCGCCCGCCCTCCGGCCCGTCCTCGCCGAAGCCGCTGATCTTGAGGATGATCAGTCGCGGATTGAGCTCGTGGAGGCGCTCGATGGTGAAGCCGAGCCGGTCGAGGACACCCGGGCGGAAGTTCTCGACGAGCACGTCGCCGGCGCGGACCAGACGGGTGAGGACGTCCTGGCCGTCCTCGCTCTTGAGGTCGAGGGTGATCGACTCCTTGTTGCGGTTGCAGGAGAGGTAGTACGTCGAGATCGGTTCATCCTCGGGCCCGACGAACGGAGGGCCGTAGCCGCGGGTGTCGTCCCCGGTCCCGGCCTCAACCTTGATGACCCGTGCGCCCATGTCGCCGAGCATCATGGCGGCGTGCGGGCCGGCGAGGGCACGGGAGAGATCGACGACGACGATGTCCTGCAGTGGAGCGCTCACGGACTCACTCAACCATGACGAGCCCCGAGCGGGGTTGGCAGCCCTTGCCAAAGGAGGGATGCGCCGTTGTCAGCGTGGGGCGCGGAAGGTCAGCCGGACAGCTGCTGAATCGTGATTCCCGAGCCGCCGCCGAGATCGGCAGCCTGGGCGAGGAAGAGCTCACCGGCTGCGATCGCGTCGGTGAGGGCCTCGTGCGCCTTGTAGCGGGGGAGCCCGAACCGGTCGCGGGAGGCTTGCAGCCGGAGCGAGCCGTGCTTGACGTCCTGGTCGGCGCCGAGCCGCAGGACCCGCCGTTGCAGCGCCATCGTGTCGATCGAGCGGACGAGGAGCGGCTGGCCATAGAGCCGGGCGCAGGCCCGGGAGAGGAAGCCGACCTCGACCTGGGCGTGGTGGGCGACGAGGGTGCGCCCGGCGAGTGCGGCGAGGATCTGGGGCAGCACCTCCTCGAGCGGGCTGCCCTGGGCGAGCCGGTCATCGGTCAGGCCGTGGATCGTGGCGGACTGACCGACCTCGACGTCTGGCCGGACGAGCAGGTGCTCGGCTCCGGCGTGGACGAGGGACGGGCCGTCGATGGGGATGAAGCCGGCAGAGAGGATGGTCGCGTCCTGTTCGAGACCGGTCAGCTCGAGGTCGATCGCGAGGTAGTGACCCGACTCCCAGTCCATCCGGCCGTCCTCGAACGGCACCTGGAGGTAGTCCCGCAGGGGTCCCGGCGGGGCCTTGCGCAGCGCCGCCTGCCTGCGGTCGTCGAGAGTCCTCCGCCAGAACGCCATCGTTGCTGTTTCCCGCCTCGTGGTCCGGTCTCGGTCGGCGGCGTCAGCCGGGGAAGTAGGAGGAGTAGGCGGTCGACAGGATGCCCTGGGCCTGCCGGACGATCTGGAAGGCGTCCCGCAGGTGGCGCTTCTCGAACTGGCTCAGCTCCTCCGGCGGGACGAAGTTGTCCGGCGTCTGCCCGGCGCGGACCTGACGGGCCTGGTGCCGGATCCGCACATACGAGATGAACTCGGCGGCGTCCTTGAGGTCCTCGACGAGCTCCTGGCTCAGCCGTCCTGACCCACCGATGGCGGACAGGCGCATCTGGGTGTTGACCTGGGGCAGGCCTTCAGCGAGAGCGAGCACCCGGGCGAGGTCGACGACGAGGCGCACACCCCGGTCCTTGAGGTTGAGGGTGTCGCGCTCGACACCCTCCTTCTCCAGGACGAAGCCGCGGAAGAACCCGATGGGTGGCTGGGCCCGGGTCGCGTGGTTCGTCAGGTGACCCAGGAACGGCTTGCTCGTCCTGGTCTTCGTGAGCAGTGATCTGTGCAGCGTCTCGAACATGGCGGCATCGCCGTGCAGTGGTCGCATGTCGAGGAAGACACTCGAGTGCACGAGCGTCTCGGGGCCGGGGTTGGTGATCCATCGGTCGAAGGTCTCGATCCATGCCGACAGGCTCTGGCGCCACTCCTCGTTCGTCGCCATGACTCCGTAGTCGCAGTAGCGGATTCCGCAGGTCGCCAGACCGTCGGAGACGAACTGCGCGAGCTGACGCATATAGGTGGAGTAGACCTCGGCGTCCGGTCCGGCGAGGGCCTCGTCGCTGAGGATGAGCATGTTGTCCTGGTCGCTGGCCAGTCCTTGCTCCAGTCGTGCCGACGAGCCGAGAGTGACCCAGCAGTACGGGCCCGGCGCCGGACCCAGCGTGGCGATCGCCAGCTCGATGAGGCGACGCTCGATCGCGTCCCCGATGGCGGTGACGATCCGACCGATGTCGTCGGCGGTCGCGTCCTCGGCGACGAGCTGGCTGATGATCTGGGCGATGCGCGGGTGCACGGTCGCGATCTCCTCGATCGTCGTCATCTTGTGGATGTCCCCGACGAGATAGACCGGGTTGGCGTGCTCGAGACGCATGAGGTCGGTGCTGCTGATCATGCCGATGACCCGTCCGCTGTCGGTGACCGGCATGTGGTGGATGTTGCGGGCCACCATCGTCAGGAGGATCTCGAACGACATCGCCTCCGCGGGTGAGCTGAGGGGGTTCGCCGTCATGATGTTGCGAACCGGCTCGGCGATGTCGCGGCCCTCGGCCACGACACGGTTGCGCAGGTCGCGGTCCGTCATGATGCCGACCAGGGCGTCGTCCTCCATGATGAGCAGGCTGGACACCCGCTCGGCACGCATCTTCTCGGCCGCCGCGCGGATCGTCGTGTCCGGACCGACCCCGAGTGGGTCCCGGCGCACCAGCCCGCCCACGGTCGTCTTGAGGACGGCGGTGCCCCGCTCCGAGGTGTGGACCGACTTCAGGGCCATGCGCATCGTCTCGCTGAGCGAGTGCTGGAAGTACACCGACCACATCGGCTCGCTCCGGGACAGCTCCCGGAACACCTCGCCGGGCATGACGAGCACCAGGGAGTCCTCGATCGCGGTGAGCGTGAACGGGGCGATGCCGTCGGAGAGCAGGGATGCCCAGCCGAAGGGGCGTCCGGTGTCGTAGCGATCGACGAGACCGCCGTTCGGGTCGCGGACCTCCACCGCCCCGGACCGGAGCACGAACATCTCGTCGTTGTGCGTCCCGGCTCCGACGATCTGGGTGTCCCGCTTGTAGTAGCGCGTCGTCAGGCGCCGCGGCAGCTCGCGTAGCACCCTCTCCGGCAGCGCCTCGAAGGGCGCGTGCTTGACCAGGAACTCCTGAACCTCGAGCAGCTCTGCATCCACACCCCGATCCAATCAGGTATGCGGTGCCCCCCGTGGGCCCGTGTGACCGGCTCGTCGACCAGCGGCCAGGTCCAGCGACGAGAGGCCCCGCCTCCCGCCACTTCTTCCACCTAGCAGCGATCGTGCGATCAGCGACGAGAGGCCCTGACCCGCCACTTCTACCAAATAGCAGCGATTGTGCGATCAGCGACGGCACCACGCACGGCCGCCCACGCATACCCGTCGCCACTTCTTCCACATAGCAGCGAAATGGCGACGAATCACGCAACGAGGATGGGCGAGAAGTGACGGCGGTAGTCGGTGAGCTCAGGGTTCGGGACAGTGATCCCGAACGAGCGGAGCACATCAATGATGCGCAACAGGGTCTGGTCCGGTGTCTCGTACAGGTCCTCCGCGCGCAGGACGATGAAGGTCCATCCCTCCCGCTCCAGGGTCGCGCGCCGCGCCTCGTCGTACGCCTTCTGCGCCTCTTCATCGTGCCAACGGCCGTCGTACTCGATCGCCAAGAGGATCTCTCCGTAGACCAGCTCGATCCGGTAGCGGATCGAGGCGTCGACGCGGTACATGACGTGGTTGATAGTCGGCTCCGGCAACCCAGCCAGAGTGATGAGGAGCCGCAGCCGTGTCTCTGGCGCGGAGTCCACTCCGTCACGGACCAGCCGAGCCGCCCGGAGTCCTGCGGCGCGACCGTGGTGCTCCCAGTTCTCTGCATAGTTGACGAGGTCCGCCGGGGTGATGTGGCCACGTTTGACCAGCTGATCACCGAAGACGACGAGGTCGACGAGCTCGAGCCGGACCGCGAGATGCATGAAGGTCATCGCCGGCGATGTCACGGGGATGCCGTGCCGATGGGCAGTCTCCAGTCGATAGGTGAAGCGGTGCGCCCTCACCTCTTCGCGCTTGATGAATGCGTGATAGCTGAACGAAAGGTGCACGGTGGCTGACTTCGGCCCTTGCGGGCACCACAGGCGCGCCGCACTCTCGTGGCTGACGACCGCATACTCAGGCGCAACGAGAATTGCTGCCTTGGCGCGGACTACGAGGGTGTCGGGGATAGCCGAGCTGATGTACACACCGTGGATCACCGGACGGAACCGGTTTGTGCGCAGTGCGTAGCGGGTCCACCCCTCGTCGACCGCCTGGGCGACGGTGAACGGCTGTGTGATGTCGAGACTGGAACCTCTGGGCGGCATGGGTCAAGGTTGGCGCATACCGCCACGTGGCTCTGGAAGTTATCCACACCACCACCGGCGGCGGCTGCTGGACCCTGGACGTCTAGTCCGCCGCCGATTCGCTGCTATGTGGACGATCTGGCGACAGGCTCATGCGTGGGGTCGGCCGTGCATACCCTGTCGCCCGATCGCACTTCGGCTGGTATTTGGAAGAAGTGGCGAAGTGGTGGGGTGGGGGTATGTCTCGGTCGGGTGGTGCGAATCAGAGCCAGTCGACGTCGGCGGCGTTCGCGCCGCCGGCCAGCTGGGCGTAACCCGGCCCGCGGTCGAAGAACGGCTCCTCGCCACGCTGTTCGCGCAGCTCGGCGCGCAGGGCTTCGCTCGCCTCGACATCGACCGTCACCGAGTCGCGGTCCTCGCCGGACGCGACGACGCCGTATGCCTCGCGCGCCCCCTCGACGGAGACCTTGCCCCAGCGCAGGTCGCGTTCGACCTCGTCGTAGGGCCGCTCGAGCGGGTCACCCCAGCCGCCGCCGCCGGTCGTCCGGATCCGGATGACCTGGCCCGCCTTGACGAGCTCGGCATCGGCGAGGGCGTCCACGTCGCGCTCATCGGGTCCGCCGACGTCGATGGTCACCTGGAACGGCGCTCCGGCCTTGCCGCCCTTGACGCCCCAGCAGGCGAGGATCGAGCGGTCGGCGATCGACATGAAGTGGGCGTCCTTGAGCATCCGAAGGTGCTTCTCGTAGCCGAGGCCGCCCCGATAGCGGCCGGCGCCGCCGGAGTCGACGGCCAGACCGAGGCGCTCGACGATGAAGGGGAAGCGGCTCTCCGTGAACTCGGTCGGCAGGTTGCGGGAGTCGGGAACGACGTGGATCGTGTCCTCGCCGTCGGCGTAGTAGCGGCCTCCGGAACCGCCACCGAGGACCTCACGCATGAGATAGGAGTTGCCGTCGCGGTCGTCCCCGTAGACGCCGGTGTAGCGGATCGTCTCCTGGTCGGCCGGCATCTGCCCGTCGACCGCCTTGGCGACGACACCGGCGAGGACGCCGAGCAGCCGGAGGATGACGAAGGTCCGGGCATTGGTCGGGCCGGGATAGATCGGCGTGAGGAGTGTGCCCTTCTCCGGGAACCGCATCTCGATGAGGGGCACGATGCCCTCGTTGACGTCGAGCTCGGCCATCCGCTCAGGGGTGTCGGCGAGATTGCGGAGGATCGGCGCGAGCCACTTCTTGAGGAAGTTGCCTCCGACGTAGTCACCGCAGTGGTTGATCGGCCCCTTGGCCTGCGGCGCGGTGCCCTCGAAGTCGATGATGAGCCGGGGACCGGCGGGCCGGTTGTTCTCCGGGTCGGCGGGGGCGTCGCTGACCTTGGTCAGGGTGATCCGCTGTGTGTGCAGCCTCGGGTCGTCGACCCCGTCGTGCTCGGCGTAGTCCTCCCAGACATACGTCCCGTCCGGGATCTTGGAGAGGATCTCGCGCCGGTAGGTCTCGGTCGTCGCGTCGAGGATCGCGTCGAAGGCCGCCTCGACCTGATCGCGGCCGTAGCGCTCGAAGAGCTCGGAGAGTCGACGGGCGCCCATGAGGCAGGCCGAGCACTCCGCGTCGAGGTCGGCGGCGAGCGAGTCGGGCATCCGGGAGTTGCGGGTCATGATCCGCAACGCCGACCGGTTGGGTACTCCCTTGTCCCACAGCTTGATCGGGGGGACGGACAGGCCCTCCTCGAAGACGCTGCGGGCAGCGCTCGGCATCGACCCAGGGGTGCCGCCACCGATGTCGTCGTGGTGTCCGAAGGCCTGGACGAAGGCGACGACCTCGCCCTCGTGGAACACCGGCACGGTGACACACAGGTCCGGCAGGTGGCCGATGCCGCCCTCGGACTCGTACACGTCGTTGTGGAAGAAGACGTCCCCCTCGTTCATCTCCTCGAGCGGGAAGTCCCGCGCGATGGGGTGGACGAGCGCGGAGTACGAGCGGCCGGTGAGCTTGCGCAGCTGCCGGTCGTGGATGCCGGCGCGGAAGTCGTGGGCGTCGCGGATCATCGGCGAGCGACTCGTCCGCCCGATCGCGGTCTCGACCTCCATCTCGACACTCGCGAGAGTGCCCTGGACGATCTCGACGAGGATCGGGTCGACGGTGGTCCCCTCGGCAGTCAGCCGACCGCCGTGGTCGTATGCGGTGGGCAGGCCCGCCGGGTTGCTCGGCCGAGCCGTCACATAGTCCATGTCCACCGGAGTGCTCATCGGGCGGCTCCTTCCCTCGTGATGACGAGATTGCCCCAGTCATCCACTCGCACAGTGAATCCCGGATGAACGGGAACGGTCGAACCGAACTCCTCGACGATGGCCGGACCGGTGAAGGTGTCTCCGGCGCCGAGCTGCTCGCGCGCATACACGGTCGTCGGGACGTAGCCCTGCGTAGCGTCGAAGCAGACGTCGCGGGTGCCCGTGACCGCTCGGGAGGCGAGGTCGCCCTCTCCGGCGGCAACGGTGAGGATCTCGGGACGGGTGATCGGGCCGACACCGGTGACGCGGAGGTTGACCCACTCGACGTGCTGGTCGGTGTCCCCTCGGAAGTCGTATCCGTACAGCTGGTGGTGCTCGGTGTGGAACCGGTCGGCGATGGTCTGCGCGAACCGGTCGTCCACCGGGCCATCGGGAGCGGGGACCCGGACCTCGAAGGCCTGCCCGACATACCGGACGTCGATGGTGCGGGCGAACTGGTGCTGGTCCTCGGTGAAGCCCTCCTTCTCGAGAGCGGTCCGGGCCTTGGCGGTGAGGTCGTCGACGATGGCCTGGATCTCGGCGTGGTCGAGGGAGGACTCCCGCGTGACGTGGGTCTGGACGTAGTCGTTCTTCACATCGACGGTGAGCAGGCCGAAGGCGCTGACGTTGCCGGGGTTCGGCGGCACGACGACACCGGCGAGGTCGAGGATGTCGACGAGCCGGCAGGCGAGCAGCGAGCCCGACCCGCCGAACGTCGTGAGCATGAAGTCGCGCACGTCGAGACCACGCTTGACGCTCACCTGACGAAGAGCGTTGGCCTGGTTCCAGGCGGAGATCTCGAGGATGCCGGTAGCGCAGCGCTCGAAGTCCAGACCGAGCCGGCCGGCCAGCTCCTCGATCCCGACGCGGGCCGCGTCGACGTCGAGCGGGATCTCTCCGCCGAGCAGGTGCGGGGGGATCCGGCCGAGGGTGACGTGCGCGTCGGTGATCGTCGGCTCGGTGCCGCCCTTGGCATAGCAGAGCGGTCCGGGGTCGGCGCCGGCTGACTGTGGGCCGACCTTGAGGGCGCCCTCAGGGGAGATCCAGGCGATCGAGCCGCCGCCGGCGCCGACGGTGACGACGTCGATCATGGGGATCTTGCTCGGGTAGGCGCCGACCGTGCCCTCGGTCGTCAGGGTGGGCTCACCGTCGAGCACGACGGAGACATCGGTCGAGGTGCCGCCTCCGTCGCAGGTGAGCACCTTGGGGAAGCCGGCCTTCTGGGCGATGAGCGCGGCACCGAGGGCGCCGGCGGCAGGTCCTGACAGGACGGTCGTGATGGGCTGGTGGACCACCTCGTCGGCGGACAGCACGCCGCCGTTGGACTTCATGACATAGAACGGGATCCCACGGGGGGCTCCACCCCCCGTGTGCCCCCCGGAATCGCCGCCTCCGATGAACTCCCAGAGGCGCTCCTGGATGTTGCTCACGTAGCGGCTGACGTTGGGCTTGACCGCGGCGTCGACGAGGGTGGTCATGGACCGCTCGTACTCGCGGTACTCGCGCAGCACCTCACTGCTGATCGAGACCACGGCCTCGGGGTGCTCCTCGGCGAGGATCTCGCGCATCCGCAGCTCGTGGGCGTCGTTGGCATAGGAGTGCAGGAGGCACACCCCCAGGGTGCTGATGCCCTGGTCGCGGAACCAGCGGGCTGCGGTCCGGGCGCTCTCCTCGTCGAACGGGCGGATCTCGTGACCCTCGAAGTCCATCCGGCCGCCGACGGTGCGGACCCGGTCGGCCGGGACGATGCGGTCGGGCTTGACCCAGAAGTAGGAGTTGCCATAGCCGTCGGGCACCGACTGACGGGCGATCTCGAGCATGAACTCGTAGCCGTCGGTCGTGATGAACCCGAGCTGCTCGACCTTGCCCTCGAGGAGCTTGTTCGTCGCGACCGTGGTGCCGTGCGAGACGGCCGTGATGTCGTTGCCGTCCGCGCCCATGAGGTCGAGGATCTTCGTGATGCCGTTGATGAACCCGTCAGCGGGGTTGCTCGGGGTGCTCGGGGTCTTCGTCGTGCGCTGCTCGCCGGAGTCCTCGTCCACAGCGACGACGTCCGTGAACGTGCCGCCGGTGTCGATCCCGATCCTGATCCGCCTCTGGTCAGTCATGGGCACGATTCAACCCTGTTGGGAGGACCGCATTCCTTGGCACTCATTGCCAACACATCAGCGATCTCCGGTCAGACCTCACCAGCCCCCGTCGAGCCAGACCCGGCGGTTCCGCATCGAGGGATGGCGAAGCGGTGGTTCCGAGGGGCGGAACCGACAGAAAACCATCTGTCAGAAGTTGTCGTCGCGCCCGCGGTCGAGGATGAACCGGCGGCCGCGGACCTTGTCGACGTCGATGGCGAAGACATGCTCCTTCTTCGTCCGGATGAGCGGCCGGAGGTTGACGGTCGCCTCCGCGAGATCCTCGTCGTTCGTGATCTCCGTGACCGGCCCGTGGGCGACGACGCTCCAGGCGGTGTCCTCACCGACATGGTCGATCTGCAGGGCGACGTTGTCCTCGACCTTCAGGGCGAAGAACTTCGAGCCCTCGGCGGTGCGGAAGACGATCCGCTCGCCGTCGACCGTGTAGTTGAGCGGGGTGATCCGGGACCGGCCCCGGAGGTGATAGGCGATCCGCCCGAACGTGTTGTCCCGCAACAGGTCCCAGCACTCGTCCTTCTTGAGCTTGGTCACGACGTTCTCGTCGCCGGACATTCGATCACCCTTCCGCGCAGGAGCCTCGACACCCCTCGGGTGTCCTGTGCCCAGCGTAGTCCCGCCCGGCCGCGCCGGTCAGCGGCGGCCGGGGTCTCGCAGCAGATCCGTGCGGGATGGGCTCAGTGCGGGAACGACGTCTTGGCGGGAGCCTCGAGGTCGTCCCGGTGGTTGCGGATGAGGTCGAGGTTCCGGTCACGCAGGTGGTCGAAGATCTGCGGGACGTTCGACCCCGGGGTGAGGGACTGCAGCGCCTCGTTCGGGTCGAGCCGGGCCGAGACCCACCCCTCGTGGGACGCGGCCTTGGCGATGATGTGACCGACCGGCGTGACGATGTGGCTGTTGCCGAAGAAGAACACCCCGGCCGGGTCGATCCCCGTGCAGTTCGGCGCGATGACGAACACGTGGTTGTCGTACGCCCGCGCTCGTGAGGTGAGCTCGAAGATGTCCGCCGAGCGGAGCAGGGCCGTCGGCCGGAGGATGACCTCGGCGCCCCGGACCGCCTGGATCCGCGACAGCTCGGGATAGTCGCCGTCGAAGCAGATGATCATCCCGATCCGGGCCAGATCGGTGTCGACGACGGTGACCGTGTCCCCAGCCGTGACCCACCCGCCGCCGGAGACAGCCTCGGAGCAGAACGGGTGCGTCTTGCGATAGACCCCGAGGACCGAGCCGTCCCGGCCGAAGAGGACCGCGGCGTTGTAGACGACGCCGCGCTGCTCGCCGCGCTCGTACGCGCCGACGCACAGGATGATGTCGAGCTCGCGGGCGAGATCGGCATAGGGAGCCAAGAGGGTATGTGACGCGTCGCCTCTCCCGGGGATCTCACTGATGAGGTCCCACAACTCCTCGGCGGAACAGTTGGGTGAGAACCCGGTCGTCACCGTCTCCGGAAGAACGATCAGCTCGGCGCCGGTCGCCTCGTGGCAGCGCCGCGTCCACTCGATCGAGTGCTCGATGTTCGCGGCGATCGACTCGGCCGAGAGCGGCTCGGACCGCGGCGCGACCTGGACGGCGGCAGCGGTGAACGCCCTCATCGGTCACGCCTGCCGAGGCGGGCGCCGATGAGGACACCGACGCCGACGAGGAGGCCACCGACGAGGGTGCCGAGCGCAAACCCTGCCGCTCCCTCCATCGCGAAGGTCGCGTTGGCTTTCGCGGCGGCGCGGCCGGCATACACCTGCCCGGTCTGCGGTTGGGCCGTCGCCATATCGCTGCTTGTTGGAAGAAGCTGCGATGTCGAGGGGGTGATCCCGGTGTCGGCGGAGGAGGTGGCGATCGCCGTTCGGCTGCTATCTGGACGTAGCGGCGAGCCGGCGATCTCGGCGTCCAGGGCGGAGAAGAACTGCGCGGCGGTCTTGCGGGTCACCCCGGCGAGCATCCGCTGCCCGACGCCGCCGATCGTGCCGCCCACGGTCGCGTCCGCGTCATAGCTGAGCGCGGTGCCGCCACCGTCGGCCTCGGCGAGCCGGACGTCGACGACGGCGTCGATGGTTCCGGGAGCGCCGCTGCCGGTCGCCTTGAGCCGCAGGGAGTCCGGCTCGTTCTTGTCGGTGATCGCGACCTCACCGTCATACGTGCCACGGATGGCCGCGACGCCCATGGTGACCCGCATCGCGTACTCGTCCGGGCCGGTCGTCGTGAGCGACTCGCACCCCGGGAGGGAGCGCGCGAGGACAGCGGGGTCGAGCATCGCCTTCCACACCTCGTCGGCGGGCGCAGTGAGTCGGTTGCTGCCGGAGATCTTCATCGACGGTCCTTTCGTGCTCTCTTAAGCATGCGCTCTGCGCAGGGTCCACAGCTCGGACGGACTGATCGGCATGGCCGTGATGGGGAAGCCCTCGGCGTCCTCGATGGCCGAGGCGATGACCGCGCTCACCGGGATGGTGCCCGCCTCACCGGCGCCCTTGATGCCGAGCGGATTGAGAGGACTCGGGGTCTCGAGGTGGTCGGCCTCCACGTGCGGCACCTCGGAGGCATAGGGCATGAGGAAGTCCATGAAGGAGGCGTTGAGCAGCTGACCGGAGTCGTCATAGACCATTCGCTCATAGAGGGCGCCGCCGACGCCCTGGGCGACACCGCCGTGGATCTGCCCCTCGACGATGAGCGGGTTGATCATATTGCCGCAGTCGTGGATGACGCAGTACCGCAGGATCGTGATCTCGGCGGTCTGCGGGTCGGTCTCGACGATGGCGGCGTGCATGCCGTTGGCGAAGGTCGCCTGGGTGGGGGAGTAGAAGTCCTGGCCCTCGAGGCCCGGCTCCTCGTCGTCCCCGACCGGTGGCTTGTCCGGGTCGAAGGTGCCGGCGAACTGGGTGGCCTTCTTCGCGGCCTCGTCGAACGCATACCGCAGCGGGTTCGACATGACTGCCACCGTGCCGATGTCGATCGAGTTCCCCGGGGCGCCCTTGACCGAGATGACACCGTTCTCGATCTCGAGGTCGTCGGGCGAGACCTCGAGCGCGTCGGCGGCGATCCGCAGTGCCTTGGCCTTGACGACCCGTGCCGCGAGCGCCACGGCGTTGCCGCTCATGACGGCGGCGCGGGAGGCGAAGGTGCCCACGGCATACGCCATCCGGCGGGTGTCGCCGGTCGTGACGTGGACGTTCTCGAAGGGGACCCCGAGCTCGTCGGCGACGATCTGGGCGAGGGCGGTCTGGTGGCCCTGTCCCTGCGTCGTCAGCCCGGTCGCGACGTTGACCCGGCCGTCGGTCTCGACGTGGATGTGCCCGCCCTCATAGGGGCCGACGCCGGTGCCCTCGACATAGCAGCCGATGCCGAGGCCGACCTTGCGCCCCTCGGCCTCGGCGGCCGCGCGGTAGTCGGCGAAGTCGTCCCATCCGACGAGCTCCTTGAGCTTGGCCAGTGAGGCGGGGAAGTCGCCGGAGTCGTACTTGAGCGGGCGACCGTCCTGGAACATCAGGCCGTGGTCGTAGGGCATCTCCTCGGGGAGGATGAAGTTGCGCGCGCGCACCTCGGCCCGGTCGATCTCGAGATAGCGGGCGATGGCGTCCATCGTGCGCTCCATCGCGAAGCACCCCTGCGGGCGCCCGGCGCCCCGATAGGGAGTGACGAGCACCGTGTTCGTGAACAGCGACCAGAACTCGACGCGGTACGTCCCCGGCTTGTAGGGGCCGAGCAGCTGGGTGGCGGTGATGATCGGGACGATGATGCCGTAGGGCGTGTAGGCGCCGTTGTCGTGCCAGAACTTCACGTCGAGCGCGAGGAGGCGTCCTTCGTCGTCGAAGCCGACGGTGACCTGCTGGAGCTGACCTCGCTCGTGCGAGGAGGAGATGAAGTGCTCGCGCCGGTCCTCGGTCCACTTCACGTCGTGGTCGAGGTTGCGCGCCGCCCACGGGACGAGCACCTCCTCGGGCCAGGGGTGCATGATCTTGACGCCGAAGCCGCCGCCGACGTCGGGGGCGATGCACTCGACCTTGGCGAGTGGGAGCCCTAGCTTGGCTGCGACGGCCGCCCGGACACCGGTGGAGGTCTGCGTCGACGAATAGATGCGCAGCGACTCGTCGTCGGAGTTCCACTGCGCGAGAACGCCCTTGCCCTCAAGGGGCTGGCAGGCCGACCGCTCGATCTCGAGGTCGAGGGTGAGGGTGTGAGGAGCGGCCGCGAGAGCAGCCTCGACGTCGCCGACCTCCTGGAGGAGGTGGGCCGAGACGTTGTCGTCGTACTCGTCGTGGACGGTCTGCGAGCCGTCCCGGGCCGCTTCGATGCCGACGACGGCCGGCAGGCGCTCATAGCTGACCCGGATGCGCTCGACAGCGTCCTCGGCGACATAGCGGTTCGTCGCGACGACCATGACGACCGCCTCGCCGACGTGGTTGACCTCGTCCTTGGCCAGCGCATACCCGGTGCGGGCCTGGGTGAGCGCCGGGTGGGGGATGAGGAGCGGGAGCGGTTCGCCGATGATCCCCGGCAGGTCCTCGTGGGTATAGATCGCGATGACACCGTCGACGTCGATCGCGTCGTCGGTGTCGATGTCGACGATGCGGGCGTGGGCGTGCGGGCTGCGGACGAAGGCCGCCTCGTAGGCCGTGTGGCCGAGGTCGTCGAGGTAGCGGCCGCCGCCGGTGAGCAGACGCGGGTCCTCGCGGCGCTGGACGGGCTGGCCGAACTGGCGGGTCGTCATGCCGGCTCACCCGCCTCGCGCTTGAGCTCGGCGGCCCGCAGGACGCTCTTGACGATGTTCTGGTAGCCGGTGCAACGGCAGAGGTTGCCGGAGACGACCTCGCGGGCCTCCTCCTCTGTGGGGTCGGGGTTCTCCTCGAGGAAGGACGTGATCGTCGTGATGAATCCCGGGGTGCAGAAGCCGCACTGGAGGCCGTGGCACTCGGCGAAGGCCTGCTGCACGTGGTTCATCGAGTCGGCCGACGATCCGAGGCCCTCGACGGTCGTCACCTCGTGCGACTGCGCCTGCACGGCGAACATCAGGCACGCGCGGGCGGGGGCGCCGTCGACGAGGACAGTGCACGCGCCGCACACGCCGTGCTCACACCCGACGTGGGTGCCGGTCAGGCGCAGGTCGTGACGGAGGAAGTCGGAGAGCAGCCGTCGCGCCGGAACCGTGCGGGTATGCGCCGCGCCGTTGACGTTGACGGTCACCTCGTGCAGCTCGTCGGTCAGCAGGTTGTCGGCGAGGGCGGCGGCGCCGGCCCTCAGCGGCGACAGATCGGACAGCTCGGTCATGAGTTCCCTCCCGGGTGGGTCGCGGCAGCCTGGGCGAACGCGCGCCGCGCCAGCTCCCCGGCGAGGTGGGCGCGGTACTCGGCGCTGACGTGGATGTCGGCCTCCGGCTCGATGTGGTCCTGGACGGCGTCGTCGATGACCGACCAGTCGACGTCCGTCGGTATGCGACCGGCCAGAGCGCCGGTCAGGTCGAGGACGCCGGGGACGTCTGTGACGGAGACGAAGGAGGCGCGGGCTGAGGTGATCTGTCCACTCTCGTCGACGGTGAGGGCCACGGCGACACCGGCCATGGCGTAGTCGCCCTTGCGGCGTGCCGACTCCAGGAACGCGGTCGTCGTGCCGCCCGGGAACCGGCCGAAGCGGACCGCCTCGATGACCTCGTCGTGCGCGAGCGTCGTCTCGAGGGCACCGGCGAAGAACTCGGACGCGGGGATCTCGCGACGGCCCTGAGGGCCGAACGCCTCGACGACGCCGTCGGTGATCGCGAGGATGCTCGGCATCTCGCCCGCCGCGTCGGCGTGGGCGATCGAGCCCACAGTGGTGCCGCGGTTGCGGATCGCGGGGTGGGCGACGTTGCGGAGAGCCTGGCGCAGGAGGGGCAGCGCGGCATACCCGTCCTCGTCGGCGAGGAGCCGCGCGTGGGTGACCAGGGCACCGACCCGGACCCACTCGTCACTGACCTCGACCTCCCCGAGGCCGGCGATGCCGGCGAGGTCGACCAGGTGCGTGGGGCGGGCCAGCCGCATGGACAGGACCGGGATGAGACTCTGGCCGCCGGCGAGGACCTTGGCGTCGGGGTGCTCGCCCAGGGCTCTGACCGCCTCCTCGAGCGTCGTCGGCGCCAGATAGCGGAACGGTCCCGGTTTCACGTTCTCGACTCTTCCTTACTTGCAGGGGCGGGGCAATGCGGGGGCGGTGGAAAGACAGGTGGGCTCAGCGGGTGGAAAAGGCAGCGCGCCCCGAAGGCTGGGCCGACGGGGCGCGCTGGAGAGGATCAGAGCTCGTCGCGGCGGCGCTCCTCGCCGACGTGGCCGGGGTAGCCCTCCTGGTAGAGGTCGTCGACCCCGTCACTGTCACCGTAGACCGTGCGTCCGACGGCGGTCAGGGTGCCACCGGCGCGGTCCGCGTCGTCCCGCAGCTCGCTCGGGGCCAGGGCTCGGGCGAGGTGGTAGGCGGCGATGGCGACGATCGTGCCGAAGGCGATGCCGGAGAGGCTGAAGTTGTCGGTGAAGTTCATGTAGACGTCACCGGTGCCGATGATGATGCCCGCTGCGACCGGAACGAGGTTGATCGGGTTGGCGAAGTCGACCCCGTTCTCCTTCCAGATCTTGGCCCCGAGGAGGCCGATCATGCCGTAGAGGACGACGGTGATGCCGCCGAGGACACCACCGGGGATCGAGGCGACCAGGGCGCCGAACTTCGGCGAGAGCCCGAAGAGGATGGCGACGGCTGCTGCGACGTAGTAGGCAGCGGTGGAGTAGACCTTGGTCGCCGCCATGACGCCGATGTTCTCGGCGTAGGTCGTGGTCGGGGAACCACCGACGAACGAGGCGACCGCGGTGCCCACGCCGTCGGCACCGATGGCCTTGCCCATGTAGGGGTCGAGGTTGTCGCCGGTCATCTCGGCGACGGCCTTGACGTGGCCGGCGTTCTCGGCGATGAGCGCGATGACGGCGGGGATGACGAGGAGGATCGCGGCTGCGGA
>JAAYSB010000005.1 GCA_012518475.1 Intrasporangiaceae bacterium
CGCCAGCCGGCGCCCGGCGAGCCGTCGAGCAGCCCGGCTCCGGTGTTGGCGATCCGCACCTCCGCGGCCTCCGCCGGACCCATCCCGGTGGCGAGTGCGGTGAAGACCCGGATGGCCGCACCATGACTGAAGACGGTGACGAGGTGGTCGTCGTCGTGCTCGGCGGCGATCCGTTCCAGCGCCGTGGTGAACCGGCCCTGGAACTCGTGTCCGTCGGCGCCGCCCGGCATCCGGTGACTCCGGTCGCCGGTGATCCAGGCCCCGACCGTCTCGACGAAGGCGAGCACCGAGTCCTTGTCGTGCGCCATCTCGAGGTCTCCTGCCGAGATCTCCTCGAGGCCCGGCTGCACCACCGTGGACAGTCCCAGAGAGGCGGCGAGCGGGCCTGCGGTGAGCTGGGTGCGGACGAGTCTGGAGGCATACACCCCAGCGACGTCCCGGCCGCCCAGTGCATCGGGCAGCGCCTCGGCCTGCCGGACGCCGAGCTCGGTCAGATCCGCGCCCGGGTACGCCGTGTCGAGGGCGCCGATGATGTTCGAGGGCGTCTGACCATGACGGATGAGGAGCAGGCGCATACCTCGATCCTAGGCACGTATCCGCTGGGCAACCCCCGGTTCCGCTCGGACGACAACCCCGTCAGCCGATCCCGGAGGGGAGAGCTGGGCCGGCACCTGGGCCAGGCGTCGGCCGTTCTGTTGTCATGGGCGGGGCGTGCCTCAGCGGCGGCGCTGACAGCGTCCGCACCAGAACAGGTTGCGCCCCGCGACGACCCTGGTGCGGATCCGCGAGCCGCACGTGTAACACCCCTGTCCGTCGCGTTGATACACCGCGAACTCGCGCTCGAACGGACCGCGTCGCTCGTATGCGGGACGCCGTCGCCCGCCCGCCTCCGCCTCACCGCCGCCCTGCCAGTCGACGAGCGTCAGGCGCCCGCCCCGGTATGCCTCGCTCGCCTCCTCGCCGAGGTCACCGAGAATCGCGCGCGCCTCGGCCAGCTGCTCCTCGACGGTGATGATCTGACCGAACGCGACACCGATGGCGAGCAGGTCCACGAGGTCGTCCCAGATCGCCCGGAACGTCGCCGGCCGGATCTCACGAGCCGGCCGGAACGGGTCGACGCGGTGCCGGAAGAGGACCTCGCACCGATAGAGGTTCCCCACGCCGGCGATGACCGACTGGTCCATGAGGACCTCGGCGATCGTCCGTCCGGTGCGCGCCATCCGGGCCAGGGCCCGCTCCGGATCGTTGCCAGGGGTACCCGCTCGCAACGGGTCGGGACCGAGTCGCGCGACGGTCGCGTCGACCTGCTCCGGGGTGACCAGGTCGACGACGGTCGCCCCGCGCAGGTCGGCCACCGTCTCGTCGTTCCACAGCCGCAGCCGGACTGCGCCGACCGGAGGCGGCGGAGTCGTCGGTCCTGGCGGTGCTGTCAGCGGCGGTGCGACGTCTGCGGCGGTGCGCGGCGCATACCGGTGCACGTCGAAGACGCCGATCAGTCCGAGGTGGACGTTCAGGACGACGTCCTCCTCGAAGGTGACGAAGAGATGCTTGCCCCAGGCCTCGGCCCGTTCCACCAGGCGTCCGTCGAGTCGGCGTGCGCCGTCCGTGAACCTGCCCTGAGGGCTGGCGGCGCGCGGGCGGGAGCCGGCGAAGGCCCGATCGAGCGTGAGCGCCAGTCGATGGATCGTGTGACCTTCGGGCATGGACCGACTCTAGGCCGCCCGCAGAGCGACCTCGCTCAGCGGCGGCGGACTACTGCCTGAGCCCCGTGACTCAGTCTCGCTCGGCGGCATCCTGCGGCAGGACACGGTCGTCACCGTACTCGTCGTCCCAGGGCCGGAACCGCTCAGGCAGGTAGTCCCGGCCAAAGAACCCGATGGCGGCCCCCGCGGCGCCGGGGAGCAGGGCCATGAGCATGGGTCGCCAGCCCACGGACAACCAGCTGAGGCTGTCGTCCTGTCCTCGCTCGGCGACGGTCTTGAGGACGAACCCGGCTCCGATGAGCACCACGATGCTCACGAGCAGCCAGAGAACGAGCGGGACCACGATGGTCCGGCTCACTCGCCCGTCGGCGAAGCCCCACAGGAGCGCGACGAGAACCGCGACCCAGAACGAGAGCGAGTCGACCAGGTCCGCTGTGCCGCCGTCGAACAGGTCGGCGACGAAGGCGGCCATGGCCAGGACGAAGATCACCGCCAGAGCGCGGACGAAGACCGCGGACACGGCGTTCATGGCATCACTCATGGCGTCATGATCCACCACGACAGGCGCTAGCTGGCCTTCTTCGCTGCGGTTTTCTTCTCGGCGGTCTTCTTTGCGGTCTTCTTCGCAGTCTTCTTCGTCGCAGCGGCCTTCGTGGTGCTCTTCTCGGCGGTGGACTTCTTGGTCGCGGACTTCTTGGCCGCGGGCTTCTTCATAGTCGATGCCTGTGCTGCGGACTTCTTCGCGGCCGGCTTCTCGTCGGACTCGGGCGCCTCGCCGCGGGCCGCCTTGGCGCGCTCGACCGACCGGGCCAGCGCCGCCAGCAGGTCGACGACCTCTCCGGACTCCTCGGGCTGCTCGGCGACGGCGGCGACCTCGCCACCTTCGACCTTGGCCTTGACCAGCGCGTGCAGAGCCGTGGCGTAGTCGTCCTCGTAGTCGTCCGGTTCGTAGTCCCCGGCGAGTTGGTCGATGAGGAGCTTGGCCATCGACATCTCCTGCTCAGAGGCCTCCTCGTCGGATCCGACGAAGGCGAAGTCCGGTGAGCGGATCTCGTCCGGCCAGAGCATGGTCTG
Organism: Intrasporangiaceae bacterium; assembly: GCA_012518475.1. Lineage (GTDB taxonomy): Bacteria > Actinomycetota > Actinomycetes > Actinomycetales > Dermatophilaceae > F2B08. Next base: position 2,778 of record JAAYSB010000005.1, read on the forward strand.
CATGACGATGACACCGTCGCGGACCCGGAGCACGGCCATGGTCATGCGGGTGCGGATCGACACGGTGACGATCGCCATCCGGTTCTCCGACTCGAGGGCCTCCCGCAGGAGTATGTAGGGCTTGGTCGAGGTCTTGTCGGGCTCGAGGTAGTAGGACTTGTCGAGCAGCATCGGGTCGATCTGGTCCGCCGGCACGAACTTCTCGACGCTGATCTCCTTCGAGGTGCGCGAGGGAAGGTCGGCGAAGTCCTCATCGGTGAGCACGACGATGTCGCCGTCCTCGGTCTCGTAGCCCTTGGCGATGTCGTCGTAGGCCACTTCCTCCCCGCACGTCTGACAGACCCGCTTGTAGCGGATCCGCCCGGCATCCTCCCGGTGGACCTGCCGGAACTGCACGTCGTGGTTCTCCGTCGCCGAGAACAGCCGCACCGGAACATTGACCAGCCCGAAGCTGACGGCACCTCTCCAGATCGCACGCATAAGCACAAGCATGCCTGTCTGCACCCTCAGAAGGACAGTGGGCGATAACAGAAGCCGAGAACAGAAGCCGAGAACAGACACCCCCACGCAGACCCTGCGAAGATACTTGTCATGTCGATCTCGCCCATGCTCGCGACAGCAGCGACAGCCGTGCCCCCCGGGCCGGAGTGGGTGCACGAGATCAAGTGGGACGGGATGCGGGTGCTCGCCGACCTCCGGGACGGCCGCCTCACCCTGACCTCCCGCAACGGCAACGACGTGACCGCGGCCTATCCGGAGCTGGCGCCACTCGCGGATCTGTATGCGGACGCTCTCCTCGACGCCGAGATCGTCGCCTTCGAGGACGGTCGTCCGAGCTTCTCGGCACTCGCCGAGAGGATGCACGTCCGCAGCACCCGCAAGGCGGCCACCCTCGGTGTGACCCGGCCGGTCACGCTCATGGTCTTCGACCTGCTGCGCCTGTTCGGCTCGGACCTGACCGGCCAGCCGTGGCAGGCTCGCCGGGAGCTGCTCGAGCGA
>JAAYSB010000075.1 GCA_012518475.1 Intrasporangiaceae bacterium
CGGGACTGAGCCTCCAGGTGATTCGCGAGGCCATCGACGCAGACCCGGCCTTCCGGCGGGACTGAGCCGGTCGGCTCCTCGCGTCAGCCCACCGCGGGATCGTCGTGGTCGACGTGCCGTGCGCGGAGCCCGTCGTGGTGACCGTCCCGGGCGACATGCCGTCGCGCGTGCCCGATCGCGATCGGCGTCGCCCGGAACACATGCCGAGCCGCCTTGAGCTCGGCGAGGATGCCAGTCGCATCGAGAGGCCCGCGGTGCCGGTCCTGGAGCGCCGACATCAGCACGGTCACGCCCCGGGACTGCAGCTCACGGATCGTCTCGGTCAGCAGAACGGCGCCGGTCGCGTCCAGCGTCGTGAGGTGACCCATCCGCAGCACGACGACGTCGATGTCGTCGACGTCGGCCAGCTCGACCAGGGCCGAGTGCGCACCGCCGAAGAAGAGCGGGCCGTCGAAGCGGAACGCGAGGATCTTCTGGTCGAGGAGCGCCTTCTGCTCCGCGGTGTGGTCGACCTCGTCCTCGCCAGCGCCGGTGTCGGTGCGACCGAAGGTGCCGATCCGGGCCACGTCCTCCTGGACGGACTGCTCCAGGGAGGTCTCATGGACGCGCGTCGCCTTGGCCATGTGTCGCAGTGCGAGCAGCCCGGCCACCAGGATCCCGAGGATGACAGCCGTCGCCAGGTCCAGCAGCACGGTGGCGAGGAAGGTCAGCCAGAAGACCAGCGCGTCACTTCGACCCGAGCGCAGCAGCGACCGCAGGGCCGAGACCTCGATCATCCGGGCGGCGGTGGCGAGGAGCACACCGGCCAGGGCGGCCAACGGCATGAGGGCGACGACCGGGCCGAGCGCGAGGATGACGACGAGCAGGAGCAGGGCATGGACGACTGCGGCCAGGCGGGTGCGGGCTCCGCTGCGGACGTTGACGGCCGTGCGGGCGATCGCTGCGGTGGCAGGGATGCCCCCGAACAGCGGGCTGGCGAGGTTGGCGATGCCCTGGCCGAACAGCTCCCGGTCCGGGTCGTGCCGGTCCGAGACGCTCATCGCGTCCGCAACGGTCGCCGAGAGCAGGCTCTCCAGTGCGGCGAGGGCCGCGATCGCCAGTGCGGGCGCGGCCAGGGCGCGGATGTCGCTCCATGACATCTCGGGCAGGCGAGGGGACGGCAGGCTCGAGGGCAGCGCCCCGATGGCCTCGACCGGGAGCTTGGCCAGCACTGCGACGAGGGTGGCGCCGGCGACTGCGAACAGGGCGACCGGGATGGACGGCCGCATTCGGCGCAGCGCGAGGATGACGCCGGCGACGACGAGGGCGAGAAGCACCGGCGCCCACTGAGGACTGCGTACCCAGTCGGTCAGTGCCCGGAACGCGACGATGACGACCTGTTCGCCTCGCGCGTCGCTGCCGAACATGGCAGGAACCTGCTGCAGAGCGATGATGACCGCGATCCCGAGAGTGAAGCCCTCGATGACCGGAAGCGGGATGTAGCGCACGTAGCGGCCCATACCGGCCAGTGCCATCGCGATGAGCATCAGGCCAGCCATCAGCCCTGCGATGAGGACGCCTCGCGCCCCGAACTCGGCGACGATCGGCACGAGAACGACGGTCATCGCGCCCGTCGGTCCGGACACCTGGACATGGCTGCCGCCGTAGAGCGCGGCCAGAGCTCCCGCGATGACCGCGGTGATCAGCCCTGCGGTGGCGCCGAGTCCCGAGGTGATCCCGAA
>JAAYSB010000076.1 GCA_012518475.1 Intrasporangiaceae bacterium
AGGTCGCGCTGGAAGGCGAAGAACCGCCTGGGCTTCTTCTCGGCGTCCGGGCCTGCGGCGTCCTTGCCGCCGTCGCTGCCGTCCTTGTTCTCGGGCTTGATGAGCCGGGAGAAGCCAGTGCCGATCGGGTCGATGAAGACGAGATCGGAGAACCCCAGCCACGACTCCTCGTTGGGCACGAGCCGGGACGGCGGCGGGGGAGCGGTGCCGTCGTCGTTGAAGGAGACCCGCTGCGGGCCGAGTGCGCCGACATGGAGATAGGCGCTCGAGGCCCCCGGGCCTCCGTTGAAGATGAAGGTCACCGGACGGTCGGCGTCCGGCTCGGACCCCTCTCCGCCGGCGAGATAGCTGACCGAGAACATCTCTGCCACCGGCTCGTCCGCCTCGCGCAGGACGGTCCAGGAGGCACGCGCTGCATAGTCGAGGTCACCGTCGGGTCCGCTCCAGCGGGCGTAGCTGTTCGCGCCGGCGGGCGGCTCGTGCTGGGCTCGGGAGCCGGACCGGGCAACGGCATCAGCCGCGGGCCCGGTGCGGTCGACGTCGCTCCCGGTGCTCTCGGCGGGAGGCGGGATGGGGGTGCTGGTGGACTCCGTTGTCATGGTCCGACGGTAGTACGCAGCTCCGACACGCGTGAAGGTGAGTAGGCGGGCTCAGGACACCAGCTGCCCGGGAGCGGTTCACTGGTGTCATGAGCACCACCGCGCCGAAACGTGAACCCCTTCCACTGAGCGCCGACAACCACCGCTGGCTCACCACCGAGCTGCGCGAGTGGGAGCGTGAGGGCCTCATCTCAAGCGACACCGCCGGGGCCATCACCGACCGCTACACCGTCAGCGACTCACCCGCGCACCGGATCACTGCGGTCCGGGTGATCCTCGGTCTCGGAGCCTCGTTCCTCGGCATCGGCCTGATCTGGCTCGTCGCAGCCAACCTCGACCAGCTCTCGCCGCTGCTGCGCTTCGTCGTCGTCACGGTCCTGTGGATCGGCCTCGCGGTCGCCGCCGAACTGACCCGCGACCTCGTCAGTGCCGCGCTCAAGCTGCTCTCCGCGCTCGCCTTCGGCGCCGTCGTCTTCCAGGCCGCCCAGAGCCTTCAGGTGCCGGCCTATCGTCCGGTGCTCCTCCTGGCCTGGGGGCTCGGTGCTCTTCTGTATGCGTACGCCCGGACCTCCCGCGCCGCCGGATTCGTCGGGATCACCGTCCTCGCCGCCTGGTACGTCTGGCAGGCGATGGACGCGGCCGGCGGTGTCGTGACCTTCACCGGCGCGATCCTTCTGCTGTCCGTCGCAGCCGTCGCCATCGCGGCCCTGCACCCGCCGGAGTGGCGAGCGTTCGGTCGCCTCTGGCTCGCCCTCGGCGCGATCATGTCCCTCGTCGGTCTCTTCACCGCGGCACTGCCGCAGGCGACCGGTGAGAACCTCTGGTCCGGTGGCCTCACTGCCGGTCTCATCCTCGTCATCGGTCTCGCGGCAGCAGCACTGTGGCGCTCTGGACGCGACGAGCAGGTCGAGCTCGCCATCGCCGGGGCCGGACTCCTGTTCGGCGTCGTCTTCAGCCTCTGGCGGCCGATCTCCTCGGGCAGCGGAATGCTCCCCAGTGACTTCACCGCGCTGATGTGGGTGCGCACCGGTCTGGCGATCGTCGCCTTCCTCCTCGTCGCCGGGGCCTGGGCCATCGTCGGTGCCCGCCGTCAGCTCGCGATGATCTCCGCAGCGGCAGTGGTCGCTGTCGTCATCTTCACGACCTTCCAGAGCTTCGCGGTGTTCGCACCGATCATCAGCGGAGCGACCCTCTTCCTCGCGGTCGGGGCGGTGATGATCCTCACCGGGATCGTCGCCGAGCGGGCGCGTCGCCGGATCGGATCGGAGGTGGCGTCGTCATGACGTCGAGCCAGACCACCACAGCACCCCCGCGTGAGCGGAAGAGCCACTTCCGAGGCCAGGGCCTTCGCAGCCCCTGGGCGCTGCTCGCGGGAGTGCTCGCGATCCAGCTCCTCATCGTCGGACTGGCTGTCGCGCCCCAGCTCTCACCACGGGTCTCGGGCACCGAGATCGCCCTGCGCGTCGCACCGTTCGACCCGATCGACCCGTTCCGCGGCGCGTATGCGGACCTCGACTACCCCGACCTGCCGCAGGTGAACCGCGGCCCCGGCCTCGACCCCGATCGCGGCACCGCCTTCGTGCCGCTGCGCCAGGACGGCGAGGTCTGGGTCGGAGGAGCGGTCCAGCGTGACGAGCCCGAGGGTCTCTATCTGCGGTGCAGTGACCGCGGCTGGCGTCTCGACTGCGGCATCAACAGCTGGTTCGCCTCCCAGGACAAGGCCTATGCACTCGAGCAGGACCTGCGCGACAGCGGTGCCATCGCGACGATCCGGGTCGATCAGTGGGGCAACGCGACGATCGTCGCCATCCACCCCGACACCGAGTGACCTCACGATCCGACGCGCTGCGACTCGGCCCTCGCCGACCTATCTTCCACATAGCAGCGACATGGCGCCGGCTCAGACCGGCAGGAGTCGGGAGACCACCTGACGCAGGTGGGCGATGGTCGCGCACTCGTGCATCTCGACGACCTGCCCGTACACGGCCGTCTCGCTGTCACCGCTTCCCCACGAGCGAGCCGGCTCGGGGTTGAGCCAGATCACCGTGCGCGCCCGATCGCGGATCACCCGCAGCGCATCGATTCGTGGGTCGGTGTGGTTGCTCCGCGCATCGCCGAGGATGAGCACCGTCGACCGGGGCGTGACGGCGTCGAGGTGGTTGTCGACGAAGTCAGCCAGCGCCGAGCCGTAGTCGCTGTTGCGGTGCCACCGCGTCATCTCCCGGACGTCGCGGATCTCCTCGGTGAGGTCGCTGCCGGGCGGGGCCGACGCGAACAGCTCGGTCAGGTCCGAGCACACGTTGACGAAGCCGATGATCCGCACCTTGTTGAACTGCGCCTGGAGCGCCTGCATGAGCAGGATCGTGAACCGGCTGAAGCCGGCGACGGATGACGAGAAGTCTGCCAGCACAACGAGATCCGGTTTGTGCGGAGGACGGATGCGGTATGCGGGGCGCACCGGGATCCCGCCCGTCGCCAACGACCGGCGCAGGGTGTTCCGCAGATCGATCTGGCCCCGGTTCCGACGTCGCCGCTTCGCGGCGAGGCGGGTCGCCAGCTTGCGGGCGAGCGGGCCGATCGTCGCCCGCAGCTCGGCCAGCTCCTGAGGTCCGGCCAGGATGAAGAGGGTTCGGTCGGTCGAGGGTCGCACCGCATACCGCGAGATGCGCTGGCGTCCGCGGACCTCCGCATTGCGGCGGCGTGCTGCGGACTCGACGGCCGCGCGGAACTCGCCGATGCGCGAGCGCAGTTCGTCCCGGCGGAACGCGGCGGTGAACAGCGGTCCGTCGGTGCCCGTCCCGGCCTGCAGGGCCGCCGCCAGAGAGGTCTGGGGAGCCAGGGTGTCGAGGGCCTGGGCGGCAGAGAAGGCCCCGGCGCTGGCCTCATTGGGCAGCCGTCCGAGGTCGACGAGGGACTGCTCGGCGAGCCGTTGCAGCGCGGCGGTGTCGTTCGACGCCAGGGCCGCGGCGAGCTGGTCGCGCAGCATCGCCGCGTGCTCACGTCGCTCGTCGGCATCGAGGAGGGTGGGTGGGGTGATCAGCTCGGTGGGGTCGCCGACGGCGCTGGGGAAGTAGACGTCGAAGATCTCGTCGAAGACCCGTCTCTCGCCCGAGCGTCGGAGCAGTGCCGCCGCCAGGCCGGCGCGCAGCCGCTCACGGTCCTGGAGCCCGAGTGCCTCGGCTGCCGAGGCCGCGTCGATGACCTCACTCGGACCGACGAGCAGCCCGTGCTCGCGCAGCGCCCGGCCGAAGTCGACGAGGTGCCGCGTGAGCGGGAGCTGGACGACGGTCACGCGGCAAGCCCTCAGTGGATGTCGAGCGAGGCCGCAGCGCGCTCGATGTCGTCCCGGTGCTTGAGGAGCACCCCGAGGTTGTCGCGGACGATCTCGGGGGAGAGGTCGCTCGCGCCCAGAGCCAACAGGGTCCGGGCCCAGTCGATCGTCTCGGAGATGCTCGGCGACTTGCGAAGGGGCAGCTCCCGCAGGCGGGCGACGAGACGGACGACCGACTCGGCCAGGGCGGACGGCAGGTCGGGGACGGCGGCCTCGACGATCTGCTGCTCGAGCTCCGGGCTCGGATAGTCGATGTGGAGGAAGAGACAACGCCGTCGCAGCGCCTCGGACAGCTCCCGGGTCGCGTTCGAGGTGACGACGACGAAGGGGGTGTGCGTAGCCTCGATGGTGCCGAGCTCCGGGACCGTGATGGCGAAGTCGCTCAGCACCTCGAGCAGGAGTCCCTCGATCTCCACGTCGGCCTTGTCGAGCTCGTCGATGAGGAGGACGACCGGTTCCTCGGAGCGGATCGCCGCCAGGAGCGGGCGGGCGAGCAGGAACTCGTCGGTGAAGATGTCGTCCCGGACCGAGGCCCAGCCGCTGTCACCGTCGGCGCCCGAGCTGCCGGACGCCGACTCACCGGCGGCGCGCTCGGCCGTGATGCGCAGCAGCTGCTTGGCGTGGTTCCACTCATAGAGTGCTCGGGCCTCGTCGACACCCTCGTAGCACTGGAGCCGGATGAGCCGGGCGCCGCGCGCCCGCGCGACGGCCTTGGCGAGCTCGGTCTTGCCGACACCGGCCGGCCCCTCGACGAGGAGCGGCTTGCCGAGCTGCTCAGCGAGGAAGACCGTCGTCGCGATCGCGTCACTGGCCAGGTAGCCGGAGCCGGCGAGGTCCTCCTGGACCGTCTCGACACTCACCCGGCGTCCTCTGCGGTCGCCGCGCCATCGCCGTTCGCTGCTGCCGGGCGATCAGGCGCGGGGCGGGGGTCGCGGCGGGCAGGCATACCCAATCCGCCGTTCTGCCGTCCCCGCAGACCGATCCAGGCGGTCGCGCAGAGAGCGAGGGCGCCGAGCGCGGCGCTGAAGATGTAGGCGAAGGCCGAGGGCTCGTCACGATCTGACATGCCCCCATTGTCGTCCCTCGGGCGGCGGGAGCGGCACCGAGGTCCTCGGCATGCCTGATCCGGGTCCTACGCCGATGCGTCGTACGGTGACTCAGCTGTGTGTGGGGCTCTGTCGGTGGTGTCGAGCAGGATCTCGTCATGGATCAGCAGCAGCGACGCGAGCCCCGGAAGGAACAGGGGCAGCCTCGGGACTCCGCGTGCCCGCGGGTGGTCGAGACGCACAGCTGGCTCGCCGACCAGGTCAGGGCAGAGCTGACGATCACCGATGAGGTCGGACTGGCGATGCGGGCGTCCCGGAGGATGATGCGGATGAGCCAGCGCCGGTACGCGGCGATGCACGGCTGGTCTGCCTCGCAGCAGGCGCGCGTGGAGACCAGGGCCGGGGATCTCGCCGTCGGCCAGGTGCGCTGGATGGTGGAGTCGACCGAGTTCGTGCTGGGCATCATCGGCGAGGGCGGGACCACGACGATCACGTCTGCGACCGACATCAGCGGGTGGGTCGTTGAGCAGTGCACCCGACAGGGCATGAGCACCCGCGAGGTCGCGGACTGTGCCGGCACCTCGCAGGCCATGGTCTCCCGGGCCCGAACCGGACACCGTGTGGACCGGGTGAGCCTCGGGGCGGTGACTGACATCGTCCGCGCGCTCGGTGGAACGGTGCGCCTCGCCTGGGATGAGCCGAACGGTCCGGAGTTCCTCGAACCCGCGCACTGGCCGAACGCTGCAGTTCTTCCGTCGGTGCGCGGTGGGGCCCGGCGTTTCCCCGCGCACGAATGGCTCCGACAGGCCTCAGGGTGGGGACCGATGTGGTACTTCCATCGGTTCTACTTCATCGGCGATGGCGCCCACGCACCGTTATGGACGACGGAGTCCGGCGTGGGCCGGGGCTCGGACTCCTGCGCCAACACCATCGCTCCGCCGCCGCCGGCGGATGACACGGAGGCTGGTCTGCCACTGACCGTCGGTCTGCCTGCCGGTAGTCCTGACCCAGTGAGAGCCCAACCGCACTCACGACTCTAGCCACCGGCCGAGGCGACCCCGGCGGGGGTGAGTCACGGCACGACGCAAGGACATAGTGTGCGGGACAGCAACGTCTGGGACGCCTCCCGCGACCTGAGAGTGCGCACTCCGAGGATGCGGGCCGCCGTGGCGCGATACGTTCACAACCATGACAGCAGACCTCATCGGCCTCGTCACCGACACGTTCGGCGACCTCGTCGGCCGTGATCCTGAAGGGGTGTGGTCTGCACCCGGGAGGGTCAACCTCATCGGGGAGCACACGGACTACAACGCGGGCCTGTGTCTGCCGATCGCGCTACCGCAACGGACCTACGTGGCAGCGGGCGCCCGCTCCGACGGCCGGCTCAGGGTCACCTCGATCACGCCTGGCCGCAGGCCCTCGCACGCCGAGGTCGCGCTGACTGAGATCAGCCGGGAGCACCCCGGCAGCTGGGGAGGGTATGTCGCCGGGGTCCTCTGGGCGCTGCTCGCCGAGGGGTATGCGGTGGGCGGGCTCGACCTCGTCCTCACCTCCGCCGTGCCCGTCGGGGCGGGCCTGTCGAGCAGCGCCGCCCTCACCTGCTCGGTCGCAGCCGCCGCCTCGGACGTCTATCGCCTCGGGCTGCTCGACACCGACGAGGGCCGACGCGTGCTCATCGCCGCGACGATCCGGGCGGAGAACGAGATCGCCGGCGCCCCGACCGGTGGGATGGACCAGACCGCCGCCCTGCTCAGCCGGCCCGGCCATGCGCTGCGGCTCGACTTCCGTTCGGGTGAGGTCACACCCGTCCCCGTCGACCTGTCGTCCGCCGGGATGGTGCTGCTCGTCTGTGACACCCGGGCATCGCACGCGCTCAACGACGGTCAGTATGCCGAGCGCCGGTCATCGTGTGAGCGGGCTGCCGCGACCCTTGGGGTGCCGTCGCTGCGGGAGCTGTCGGTCGCCGACCTGCCGCGCGTCGAGCGCGAGCTGGACCAGGTCGACGCCCGGCGGGTCCGCCACGTCGTTACCGAGATCCACCGGGTCGACGCCTGCATCCAGTCGCTGCGCGACGGCGACATGGAGGAGGCCGGCCGGCTGTTCGTCGCCTCTCACGAGTCACTTCGGGACGACTACGAGGTCTCGTGTGCCGAGCTGGACGCGGTCGTCGAGGAGGCGGTGGCGGCCGGGGCGCCCGGTGCTCGGATGACCGGGGGAGGCTTCGGGGGTTCGGCGATCGCTCTGGTCCCGGTCGATGAGGTCGACGTCGTCACGTCAGCCATCGAGACCAGGTTCTCCCGGGAGGGCTGGAACGAGCCGCACTGTTTCACTGCGACGCCGGGGAGCGCCGCATACCGCGACGTCTGACGGGTGCTGTCAGCTCGGGTGGCCCTCAGCCTCGTCGAGGGCAGCGGCTTCCTCCGCCTCGGCGGCCTCTTCCAGGGCGCGCTCGCGGCGACGGTCGATGAGTCGTTTGGCGATCCCACCGGCGACGACCACCCCGACCGCACCGGACATGATCCAGGCGAGGGCTGAGCGCTCGTCGGTCGGCAGCTCGCCGGTTCCGTTGTCAGTGCTCATGCTCCACTGTCCCACGTGCGAGCGTCCCGTGGTGGGGTCAGCCGAGGGCCTCGAGGTCCCGGCGGCAGCTGACCTCCCAGGCCTCGAGCTCGGCGATGGCGGCCTCGAGGTCGGCCCTGCGCTGCTCGAGGTCGGCGCGGCGCTCGTCGATCTGGGTCAGGACGTACTCGAGCTGGGAGCGCTTGCCCCGGGGCAGGTCATAGAGGTCGATGATCGTGCGGATCTCCTCGAGCGGGAAGCCGAGCCGACGCCCGCGCAGGATGAGGGCGAGGCGGGTCCGGTCGCGGCGCCGATAGATCCGTCGGGTGCCCTCGCGCCGTGGAGAGATGAGGCCGAGGTCCTCGTAGTGGCGCACCGCCCGGTGGGTGACCCCGAACTCGTCGGCGATCTGCGCGATCGTCCACGTCTCGTCGGGGGCGCCGGCGGCTCCGGGGGTTGCCATACGTGCGAGTCTGCTTTACGTTAACGTAAACGTCAAGCACCTGCCCGGCCCACTGGGCGCCTGTCCCGACGAGGAGATCCCGCGATGTTCCAGCTCGGCCCCGACCATGAGGAGTTCCGCTCTCTCGTCCGTGACTTCGCGATGGGGGAGGTCGAGCCGCACGTCCACCAGTGGGACCGCGACCACCACTTCCCGACCGACCTCGTGCCGAAGATGGGTGACCTCGGCCTCTTCGGTCTCGTCGTCCCCGAGGAGTTCGGCGGCTCGCTGGAGCACAACGACGCGGGTGCGTTCACGAGCCTGTGCATCGCCATCGAGGAGCTCGGCCGCGTAGACCAGTCGATCGGCATCACCCTGTCCGCAGGGGTCGGCCTCGGCATCAACCCGATCCTCACCTACGGCACCGACGAGCAGAAGCAGACCTTCCTGCCCGACCTCGTCGCCGGCCGCGCGCTCGCGGGCTTCGGCCTCACCGAGCCGGACGCCGGCTCGGACGCCGGTGGCACCCGCACCCGGGCCGAGCTCGACGGCGACGAGTGGGTCGTCAACGGGGCCAAAGCGTTCATCACGAACTCCGGCACGGACATCACCTCCGTCGTCACCGTCACCGCCCGCACGGGCACCCGGGAGGGCCGCGACGGCACGAGCAAGCCCGAGATCTCGGCCATCATGATCCCTTCGGGGACAAAGGGATTCGAGGTCGCTCCGGCCTATGACAAGCTCGGCTGGAACATCTCCGACACCCACGGACTGTCCTTCTCCGACTGTCGCGTCCCGGCGGACAACCTCCTCGGCGAGCGGGGCGAGGGCTACAAGCAGTTCCTCAAGACCCTCGACGACGGCCGCATTGCGATCAGTGCGCTCGCACTCGGGCTCATCACCCGGATGCGGGAGGAGACGGTCGAGTACAGCAAGACCCGCCAGGCCTTCGGCCGGCCGATCGCCGTCAACCAGGGCGTGAGCTTC